>JBASAH010000202.1:0-4554 GCA_049650505.1 Xanthobacteraceae bacterium | reverse complement strand
ATCCGAGGAACGGCATCTTCGCAATGATTCTGCCAGCCGCCGGCATGGTGATCTCTCCAGGAGCGGCGCAGACGCCGGCGGCGGTCGTCGACGAGGTCGGCGGCGGCGTGACGGGAGTCCAGTTCATGGATTACGTCGAGCCGGGCCAGGTGATCCGTCTCGGCGGCCATGACCGCATCGTGCTTGGTTATTTGAAATCGTGCTGGCGCGAAACCATAACCGGCGGAACGGTAACGGTCGGCGCCGAACAAAGCGAAGTTGCCGGCGGCGAAGTGGTGCGTGCGAAAATCGCTTGCGAAGGCGGCAAGATGATGCTCTCGGCCGAGCTGGCCGGTAAAAGCGGCGCCATGGTGTTTCGCCAAGTGCCGAGCCGGCCGTCGGCCGCCGCAATCTCGCACCCGCAATTCACGTTGTATGGACTGTCGCCGGTTTTTGAGGTGCGCCCGGGCGGCAGGCTTGTGGTCGAACGTCTCGACCAGCCCGGCGAGCGGCATGAGATCGCCGTTACCGATCAACAGCTGGTCCACGGCGCATTCTTGGATTTTGCCAAAGCCGGCGTGGCGCTCGCTCCCGGCGGAATCTACCGCGCCAAAATGGCCGGGCAGGAGATCGTGTTCAAAATCGATGCCGATGCAAAACCTGGCGACATGCCGCTCGCGGGGCGTTTGGCGCGCTTGCAAGCGCGAAATTAACAGCGGCAAATCTGGCGCATGATGACGGGATCGGCACGGCTTCGGGATGCGGATGCTGCTCTTGTTATTGCCGTATTGGCCGGCTTGTTGACCCTGGCGCCGCCGCTCGATCGGCTGCACGGCTTGTCGATCGATCTCCTCACCGCATTGCGCTGGCGCGTCTTCGGCAATATGCACGAGCCGCAAGCCTCGCCGGCCGTCGTCGTCGCGCTCGATGAGGAAACCTATCGCACGCAACCCTTCGTCGGCACGCCGGCGATAACCTGGACGCCGGAAATCGGTCAGGTGCTGAGCGCAATCATTGCCGGCGGCGCCAAGGTGGTCGGCTTCGACATTGTATTTCCGACTTCGATCGAGCAATCCGAAATTCCGTTCGGCGACGGCACCCTCGGCGGAAGACTACGCGGGTTTGACCGCGATTTCCTGCGCGCGCTGGCGCTCGGCGCTCATGCCGGCAAAGTGGTGCTCGGCGAGGCGCAACATCGCGATTTTCCGATCATGCCGGCGCCAGGTCAGCGCATTGCGGTCGGCCAAGGCGACAACATTCGCTCCTTGAACGTCTATAACGACCCGGACGACGTAGTCCGGCGCATTCCGCTGAGCGTCGTTATCGACGACACGCCGCAACCATCGATGGCGGTTGAGCTTGCAGCGCGCGCGCTCGGCACGGCGCCAATGACCATTTCCGGATATCGTATTGCCCCTGCTGTCCCAGATACGATCGCGCTCAATTTCGATGGCGGCAGCGAAGCAATTCCGACTTTTTCGCTGGCCGATCTGCGCGCCTGCAACGAGAAAGGCGATGGCGAATTCTTCCGCCGCTATTTCGACGGCAAGGTCGTGCTCATTGCCACCGTGCTCGACGTCGAGGATCGGCAGGTCACGTCGAAGCGCTTCGCCACCGCGCCGGAAAATCCTGTCGGTCCACGCTGCGCGCTGCCGGCGCCGCCGCCGAGCACCGTATTTGCCCGCGACTCTATTCCCGGCGTCTATACCCATGCGACAGCGGTGAATAACCTCATTCGAGGCGACGCGCTGATCGAACTTGGCCGGCTCGGCCGCGTCGTAATTTCGATAGCACTCGCCATGCTGACGGCGGGCGCGGTGATGGCGTTGCCGCTTTTCAGCGCCGCGCTTGTTTATATCGTGGCGGTTGGCGTGTGGACGTCTGGCGCAACACTCGCCTTCACCCACGCATTGTCGCTGCCGTTGATCGAGCCAGTGCTGGCTGGGCTTGTCAGTCTTGGCGCCGCGACCGGATTCCGGTTTTTGGTCGCCGATAAAGACCGGCGCTTTCTGCGCAAGAGTTTCGCTTTGTATCTGGCGCCGGCCGTGATCGAGAAAATGGTGGCGGCGAACAAGCCGCCGGCGCTCGGCGGCGAAACTCGCAACGTCACCGTGTTCTTCTCCGACCTCGCCGGATTCTCGTCGATTTCCGAGGCGCTGGCGCCGCCCGATTTGGTGAAATTCATGAACGAATATCTGTCGGCAATGACCGACATCATCCAAGAATATGGCGGTTTCGTCGACAAATATATCGGCGATGCCATTGTCGCAATATTCGGTGCGCCGCTCGACGATGCGGATCATGCGGCGAATGCGGTCAACGCCGCCTTGCACTGCCGCGAGCGTCTCGACAAGCTCAACCGCGATCCGACCGAGTGGCAGCGTTTCAGCTTGCGTCAGCGGATCGGACTTAATTCCGGCGACGCCTTGGTCGGCAATATCGGTTCGCGTCAGCGCTTCAATTACACGGTGATGGGCGACACCGTGAACGTCGCCTCGCGGCTCGAGGGCGCCAACAAATATTTCGGCACCTCGATCATGGCCGCCAAGAGCACGTTCGATCGCGCGGCGGCAAGCTTTGCCTGGCGCCAGCTCGACACGATCCGCGTCCAGGGTCGCGATGAACCGATCAGCATCTATGAGCCGCTGGCGCGTCATGGCCAAGAAACTCCCGAACAAAAAGTGTTAGCGGCCGCCTATCGGTACGCGCTGGCATGCTGGCGCGCGCGCGACTTTGCCGGTTGTATCGCGGCGCTGGCGCCGGTCGCTGGCGCCGATCCGGCTTCGGCAATTCTTTTGCAGCGCGCCAAGAAATTATTGGCGCATCCGCCAGCTCACGATTGGGACGCGGTCAATACGCTTGAAGGGAAGTAGCGTCGCGACAGGCTGCCCCCTCCGCTCACGCCGCGATCGCTTCGAGCCGGCGTTTGGTTACCGCCGGCCCAAAGCCACCGATCACGATGAATACGACCGCCATGGCGCCGGCAATGAAGCTGAACACGCCAATCGTGCCGTAGCGGCTAAGAAAAAACGCGATGATGAAGCCGGAGAAGATCGCGGAAAACCGGCTCCATGAATAGACGAAGCCGACCGCCTGGGCGCGAATGCGGGTCGGATAGAGTTCCGCCTGATAGGCGTGAAACGAGAACGACAGCCAATTATTGCATAGCGTGATCAGCAACCCGCAGACGATCACGCCCGCGGCGCCCGTCTGCTGCGCGAACAGAAGTCCGAACACGGCGATCCCGGCTGCGGCCCAGGCGATCTGCCATTTGCGTTCGAAACGGTCGGCGAAAAACACCCCGATCAGCGGTCCGATCGGCGCGGCGATCGCGATCACGAACGTATAGGTCAGCGACTTCGTCACCTCGACGCCCTGCGAAATCAACAGCGTCGGCACCCAGCTGGAGAATCCGTAATAGCCGATGGTCTGGAACAAATTATAGATCAACAGCATGATGGTGCGGCCGCGATAGGTCGCGTTCCACATCTCGGCCCAGGCGCCAGGCTTGCGCTCCGCCTCGCCGGCGACTACTTCCGGCGGCGGCAAGGTGGCGCCGTCAGCGCGAATGCGGCTTTCCAATTCGCTGACAATGGCGTCGGCCTCGGCGCTGCGGCCGTGGTGCTCGAGCCAGCGCGGCGATTCCGGCAAGTTTCGGCGGATCCACCAGATGACGAAGGCGCCGATCGAGCCGATGATCACCACCCAGCGCCAGCCGTCGAGGCCGAGAATGGTTTGCGGCACCAGCTGCCAGGCGAGAAACGCCACTACTGGCACTGCGGTGAACATGACGAATTGATTGTAGGCGAAGGCCGGTCCGCGCTGCTCCTTCGGCACCAGTTCGGACACGTAGGCATCGACGTTCACCAGTTCGACGCCGAGCCCGATGCTGGCGATCAACCGCCACAGATCGATGCTTTCCGGCGTGTTCTGAAACGCCATGATGAAGGCGCCGATCGAGTACCAAAGCAGCGCAAACGTGAAGATCGAGCGCCGTCCGAACCGGTCGGACAGCCAGCTAAAGGCGAGCGTGCCGATGAACAGGCCCAAGAACAGGGCAGCGACAAAACTGGCAAAGCCTTTGAGGTCGAACAGGCCCTGCGTGGTCGGGGTGAAGATGCCGGCTTTGAACAGGCCGATCGCGATATAGGCGGTGAAGAACAGGTCGTAGAACTCGAACCAGCCGCCGAGCGACAACAACGTCACCAGCCCTCGCGTATGCCGCGACGGTGGCAGCCGATCGAGTCGCGCGGCTATGGTGACCGCGTCGGTCGCCATCTGATTTCCCCCCACATTTCCAGCAAGCGCACTCGCATTTCGCCGACTGATAGTATACGACCTCGTCATCGAGTCAGCCCCAGAACTAAGCACCGGGAGTCCGGCGATGGATAGTGCTGCCGTGCATAGCGCCGCCATGGATGAGCACGCCATGGATGTATTCGAAGCCGTCGACTCGCGAATTTCGTGCCGCTGGTTTCTGGAGAAGCCGGTTGATACCGAATTGGTGCGCGACCTGATCGCGCGCGCCGCGCGCGCGGCGTCCGGCGGCAATCTGCAGCCCTGGCAGGTCTACGC
>JBASAH010000201.1:0-4960 GCA_049650505.1 Xanthobacteraceae bacterium | reverse complement strand
AGCGACTGCCGAACCCTCACCTGCGCTATGCGCTATAGGGTCGTCCGGCTTGGTTTCGCCACGGACTCGGTTTCAATTGACTCTCGCGCACAATGCGCTCGTCGATCTCACCAACGCTCTTTATTTGGTATTCAAATTCGCCGTTGTGCTTTGGCAATCTCTTGACCACAACATACGCTCCTTTCGACACGTCCAAGCCAACGGAGCGTGCAGGAAACAACCGCCCGCCGATCTTGAATTTGTGCTCACTCATAGGTGAAGCAACAAGATTCATTGCCTAGAGTAATCCTACCCGTTTAGCTTCACGGTCCAAATACCTATCAACATCGTTAAATTTATGTAAAGCCCCGGCCTCGGAGCGTTTTATTATTGGCGTCCAGGGTGAAGTGGGCGGCTCATGAGCGGTTAACTCGCTTCTGCGCCCGGTTCACACCAAACCCGACAATGCACAGCACCAGCACCGCGAACACGGCGACATTCAACAACGCGTCGATCATACTCCACCAAAGCGTGTTTCCGTTTGCTGATATGATCTATCTCAGGCCAGAAAAATTCCCGGTGGCAATTCCGGGGGCGGCAGGCGTCCCGGATTCCAATCATTAAATTTGGCCCGGCAGTAAGCGATCAAGGGCGCGGAATGCGGGCGACGGGTGGTGCCGTAAAACCGCCGTCGCGTCCCGCCAATTCATCACAGCGGATTTGGTAAATCCGGCCGAGTATGAAACCGAGCGCGAGCACGAGTTTTCGAAGACCGTCACCGTTACCCAAAACATCAGCATCCTCCTTCGGGTTAATGGCCCGAGGGTGCCCCATCAAAGTTACCGGACCGTTGTGCGCGGCGACTTTGGTGCGAAGTCATAGAAAGTGATCTGATGGTGTCGGCACGCGGATGCCGGCACAGGGACGGTTTTCGCGGTCGGGCCTGAGTGTACGTGCGTCCTCGGCTGCGCGGGTTCAGCCCGCGGAGCTTTTTTCTTTGGTTACATACTCACAGGCTGCTCTTTTTGCTGCAGCGCAATGACGTTTTGGCTTTTCAAGATCTGAAAGTTGGTAGATTGTTTACTTCACGGCCTGTTAGCCGATGTGCGAGGGTCGTGTCGTGCTCAACAATCTGAGCGGGAATATCCGCGAGTGCTTCCAGCATGCGGAAGATTGCGCGCGGAAAGCCGCCGCGCAAACTGATCCAAGGGTAAAGCAGGACTTTTTGGACTTGGAGCAACGCTGGCTGTCCCTAGCCCGCAGCTATGAGTTTACCGAACGGATAAGCGACTTCTCCGACGAGACGAAGCGAAACTTGGGTAAATTGCCGAAGGCCTAGCAGCCGAGGCCGCTGACAAGCCGCCTATTCTGCTGCTTCTCGGCGCTTTAGCCGTAACAGCTCAAGGTGCTCAGCCATTCTCGCTTTATCGGACTGCTCCTCGCGGTCCGCCAGCTCCCTATAATGGCGCGCGATAATACGATAACGAAGTCGCGCCTCAGACAACGGTCCGGTCTCAGCCAACAGCTCAAACTCCGAAGCGCGCGTTCGGTAAAGCCGCATCCGCACAAAATCGTCCAGCACCGACATGGCCCGGCACACCGAAACGCGGACAAAAATTAGAGGCCGAATTTACCAAAAAACTGCCAGCGCGCTTTTTCCTATCCGCCTTATCCACATCTATCCACAAGGGGCCCGCCGGCTGCGCCGATGTGAACATCGCCGTGAGGGATTTCATCCGCGACAGCATATCCGCATGGTGGCCGTCGGCGGCGGCACGGGAGTGTGCACGCGGGTGCGCATGGGTGCGCTCGGTCCGCCGTTGCTCTTTGGCGCCGCGGGCCATGCCGCGTGCCATGTGCCGTCTCGACTTTTCCGACCGCGCGTGCTGGGTCGTGGTCGGTGCCTTGAGGTCCGGCTCAGTCGGCCATTGGACGTCGGCTGTATCCTCGGACGGCAGCGTATCGGGTTCGAAAGCCGACGGGTCCGGAACGAGCAGCGTGCTGTGGTCTGCAGCATAATCCGCCGATGCTAGGGGCCACCTCGGCTGCGCGGTGCGATCCATGCCATTGCCGATGATTGTTTCGTCACGCGGCAGCGTCGTGATGGCTTCTGGCTTTTTCGCCATTGCGATTTCATAAGAGGCAGCAGGGACCACTTGCACGATGTGGAAGCCGTTGTCCTTGAGCTGCTCGAGAAGCCCGGGCAGGGCGGCCGCCGTCGCCGGATGGATATCGTGCAGGAGCAAAATGCCTTTGCCGAGTGCCTCAAGCCGGCGCATCGCGAGCGCAATGATCTGATTGGGTTTGATATGGCGATGCCAGTCGTCGGCGTCCGCGTCGGAAGAGAAGACGACCAGGCCCCGCGCGGCGAGCTCGCTTTCGAGGACGTCGGAGCGGGCAAGGCCCGGGATGCGGAAAAACGGCGCCAGAAATCTGGCGCCGCCAAGCGCGGCGCCGACGTCGGAAATGCCCCAGTCGATTTCATGGCGGATTTTCTTGACCGGCAATTGGCCGAAGCGCAACGGATGGTCTTCGCTATGCGTGCCGATCGTGTGGCCTTCCTCGTAAACGCGGCGGACCACGGCGGGATAGGCGTGAGCCATTTTGCCGACCATGAAATACGTCGCCTTCACGCACTGCGAAGCGAGGATGTCGAGAATCTCGTTGGAATAGGGCGGCACAGGGCCGTCATCGAAGGTGAGAACGACCTCCTTGTCGTTGAGCGGCAGCGTGTCGGGATATTGCATGTGGCCGACCCGCGGATATTGGGCGGGATCGAGCGCGAGGACGCGGCTCGTGCCGAGCGCGCCGGGATGTCCGGGACAGTTACCATCCGCTTGTGTTGCGTTGCCTTGGTTAGGCTGCGGAGCTGCGGATTGAGTGGCGGCCGGGGCTTGCGACTGCACTTGGACCGGTACTAGCGATTGGTCTTGAGCCCGCGCCAAACGCGGCGCCAGCGACATCGCATCGCCGCGGCTAAAGCCACGGCCAATAGACCTGACCTTTCGGCGCTACGGCGGCTCATCGGGTCACGACGATGAAGTCGGTGCCCTCGCCGGTTTCATCGCCCAGACCTTGATCCGAAATGATGAGCGAGGAGCCGGGAATGATCATTTGCGCAATCGCATCGCGCACCTCGGGCGAAATCTCGATGCGGGCGAACACCTGCGCCGGACCTTGCGGCGGTGGCGTATCGCTCGCCCGCTCCTCCTCGATCTCGCGCCGCCGCACGCGGCCGTGGCGGCCGCGGCGCTCTTCGACATAGCGGACATGCCTCGGCGGTTCGCCGGGCAAGGACACGACATTCCAGCGCAAGATGGTGTGCTCGGGTCCGGTGAATTCCAACGCCGTGAAGACATGGGTGCCGAGCGGCGCGTCCGGCTGCGCGATTGTAACCGCACTATCGAACAGCGGCGCAACATCCTGCCGGATGTAAAGCCGCTGCCGCTTGCGGCTGATGAAGATCGAGATCGGCGTCTGCTTCGCCGCTGCGGCTTTCGCCAGCTCGGTCGGTGTGGGTGACGTCGGCGGCGCAGCAACCCCGGACGCCCCTGCGTCCGCGCCGGGCGCGGCGCTTTCCGTCCTCTGATCGGGTTTTATGGCAGGCGGGGCGGCTTGCGGGGTGACGACATCCGACTGCACCAGCAGCGTGAGCGTGTTTGCATGCGCGGCGAGCTCGGCCGACTTGGCGACGACGGGTTCGACGCCATTATCGACCGGATCGACCGGCGACGCGACTTCGGGTGGTATTTCCTTGTGCACGAACAGATGCGGATCGGCGAACTCGGTGGGCTTGAGTTCAGAGTTCGCAATGATGACGCGCGTATTGAGCTTGGTGAGGCGGTACAGCCGCACGGCGAAATCATGCGGCATGCGGATGCATCCATGCGACGCTCTATGGCCGATACTTTCGCCTTCGTGCATGGCGACGCCGGACCAGGTGATACGCTGCATGTAAGGCATCGGCGCACCGCTGTAGATGTTCGAGCGGTGGAAGACTTGTTTTTGAATGACGCTGAAGACGCCCAGCGGCGTCGGCAGGCCCGGCACTCCGGTCGCGATTGACGTATCCGCGACATGCACGCCGTCGCTATAGAGGTGCAGCTTCTGCTGATTGATTGAAATGAAAATCTGCAGCGGCCCTTTTTGAATTTGGCCGAACGGTTCCCTGTCGATGTGATCGGCGGCCTTTGCCTCGTGGGATTTATGTGCAGTGTGATGTTTGTGCCCGCCACCGTACCAGTAAGCGGCAGCTGCCGGCGATGCGGCCGTGGTTACGGCCAAGCTTGTGATAAGTGCGATCGCGTACCCGCCGCTGCCGGCGCAGCGGCGATCCCACCGAAACAGTTGCTTGTCGCGCCGCGGGCTTGCAGTCATCAATGCGCCCCGCCCAACGTGAATTGGTCTTGAGCCCTGCCGCAAATCCTAGTGGATCGGGAGTGTATGTCGCGGTGAAATGGGGCAAATGGTTAACAAGAAAAGCAAGAAGATCGTGACGTTATGTAGCCGTGTCGATCGCCGCCGTTGACCGCTTCCAGTTTGAATTCCCAAACCGCAAGTGCTTCCAGTAGGAGCGAGCGAATAAACCTCATGATGCGTCGGAGAATTACTGCAGACATCCAACGCTCACAACTGGGGTTCACTTTGGGTTCGATGACGGTGATGGCTTTTTCAATCCAGCGAGTTGCGCCTTCGCCGCGCTGCGTTTATCGGCATGTTCTTTGCCATCAATCGACGGCGATGGCTTTTTCAATCCGACGAGTCGCGCCTTCGCCGCGCTGCGTTTATCGGCATATTCTTTGCCATCAATCGATGGCGGTGGCTTTTTCAATCCGGCGAGTCGCGCCTTCGCCGCGCTGCGTTTCTCGGCATATTCTTTGCCATCAATCGGCGCAACATGCGGTGGATCCTTGTCGAGATACGGTCGCCCGATCCCAAGTTCTTTTTCGTTCGCGTCGATCCACTTCCACAACATTTCACT
>JBASAH010000200.1:0-11538 GCA_049650505.1 Xanthobacteraceae bacterium | reverse complement strand
GTTCTGGATGGTGGTTCAGCAATCCGCCATTTTCGCGCTTACCGCGGTCTTCTTCAAAGCGCTGATCGGATTGATCACTGCGCATCTCATCAACAATCTGCCGGCCAAAGGCCAGCGCAAATGGCGCGGCATGCTGCTGGTGCCATGGGTCATCCCGCTGGCGCTCTCGACGCTCGGCTGATGGTGGCTATTCGATCCCACCCATTCGGCATTCAATTATTTTCTCGCCGGCCTCGGCCAAGATGAAGTGGCTTGGCTCAGCAATCCGTACTGGGCGCGATTTTCGGTCATCCTCGTCAACGTCTGGTACGGCGCGCCATTCTTCCTGATCATGTATCTCGCCGCGCTCAAATCGGTGCCGGAGCAGCTTTATGAGGCCGCGGCGATCGACGGCGCCAATGCCTGGCAGAAATTCCGCCATATCACGCTGCCGATGATGCGCAATATCATTGCGATCACCGTGCTGTTCTCGTTGATCGTCACGTTCGCAAATTTTGATATTGTGCAGATTATGACCGCGGGCGGACCGCGCAACATGACGCACGTCTTCGCCACCTACGCATTTCTGCTCGGCATCCGCTCCGGCGATCTGCCACTGGGCGCCGCCACCTCGCTGTTCATGTTTCCGATCCTCGCTGTCGCGGCAATCTTCATCCTGCGCGGTGTGCGCAAGCGGGGACGAGAAATCGGATGAGCACTGCTGCAGTCGCTGCGCGCGGCGCCGGTTGGGGCTTGGGCCTGCGCCGTAGCTTAAGCCGTAATCGCCGCTGGGCGCTGATTGCGTCCTACTTTTTCCTGGCGCTATTCGCGATCTTCTTTCTCATTCCGCCCTATTACATGATCGTCACCGCGTTCAAGACCGACGCCGAAGTCGCGCGCATGGTCACCAATCCATGGCTCATCCACGACGGCGTCACGTTGGATCAGTTTAGGATTCTGCTGACGCAAACCGATTTCCTCAGGTTTTTTCGGAACACCGTCATCGTGACGGTCTGCGTGGTCGCAATCACTATGGTGGTCAGCGTGTTGGCCGCCTTCTCGCTCGGCCGGATGAAGTTTTGGGGCTCGAGCATTCTGGCCACGGGGATTTTTCTGACCTATCTGGTCCCCGATACCTTGCTGTTCATTCCGCTGTTTCAGATCGTCAAGGCGGTCGGGCTGCTCAATTCTTATTGGGGCATGGTGCTGGTGTACCCGACACTGACGGTGCCGTTCTGTACCTGGATCATGATCGGCTATTTCCAATCGATCCCCAAGGAACTAGACGAAGCGGCGCTGATCGACGGCGCGGGTCACATGCAGATGTTGACCAAGATTTTCATCCCGGTGGCGTTGCCCGGGATCATCGCCGCCATGATCTTCGCCTTCACGGTATCTTGGGCGGCGTTCGTCTATCCGATGGCGTTTCTTTATTCAGCGGACCAGCAGGTCCTGACCGTCGGTACCGTGACCAGCCTGATCCGCGGCGACGTTTACAAATGGGGAATGCTGATGGCCGGTGCGCTCATCGCCGCAGCTCCGCCGCTCGTAATCTACGCTTTTCTGATGGACTACTACATCGCCGGGCTGACCGCAGGCGCCACCAAGGGCTGAAAAAGAGTTTGCGATAAGTATTCGTGACAGGGGTTGGTGATCATGGCCGAAGTCTCGTTGCGTAACGTCATCAAGCGCTTCGATAGCGTCGAGGCTGTGCGCAGCATCAATCTCGACATTCCAGACAACGAATTCGTCGTCCTGGTCGGCCCCTCAGGCTGCGGCAAGAGCACGACGCTGCGCATGATTGCCGGCCTCGAAGAGGTCACGTCGGGCGATATCTACATCGGCGGCGAGATCGTCAACGACCGGCCACCCAAAGACCGCGATATCGCGATGGTATTTCAGAACTACGCGCTTTATCCGCATATGAGTGCGTACGAGAACATGTCCTTCGGGCTGAAACTACGCAAATTTTCCAAGGACGAGATCCGCAAACGCGTCGATCACGCTGCTCGCATCCTCGACATCACCGAACTTTTGGATCGCAAGCCGAAAGCGTTGTCCGGCGGGCAACGTCAGCGCGTCGCGATGGGGCGAGCGATCGTGCGTAATCCGAAAGTGTTTTTGTTCGACGAACCATTGTCGAACCTCGACGCCAAACTGCGCGTCCAGATGCGCACCGAGATCAAGCGCGTGCATCAGTTGGTGAAGACGACCACGGTCTATGTCACGCACGATCAGGTCGAAGCCATGACGCTGGCGGACCGCGTCGTGGTCATGAATGGCGGCGCGATCGAGCAGATCGCAACGCCGCAAGACCTCTATCATCATCCGAAGACGCGCTTCGTCGCCGGTTTCATGGGCTCCCCGGCAATGAACTTTATGCGCGCCCGCCTCGAGCAGAACGGCGCCGGATTGCGGCTACGCGTTTCCGACAAGATCAGCCTGCCGGTGCCGGCCGTGCGGACCGCTCGCTATCAACCGCTGACCGGAAAAGAACTGACGCTCGGACTGCGGCCCGAGCACATCACCGAGCCGCGGCGCAACGATCGCGATCAAAATTGCGAGTTTGAGATCAATCTCGATGTCGTCGAGCCGATGGGCATGGAGACGATGGTGTTTTTCACCATCGATGGCCAGGAAATCTGCGGCCGGGTCGAGCCCGGCAGCGCGGCCGGGCCGGGCGAAAAGATGCGCCTTTACGCCAACATGGATCAAATGCACCTGATCGATCCGCAGACGAACCTTGTGCTTTAATCTGGTGCTTTAGCCGTCGTGGAAATAAAAAAGCCCGGTTCTGTAAGTCAGAACCGGGCTTAACAGTTCAAGGGCGGGCATTGCTCATGCCCGCCCGAATATCAAACCGCGCTAGTCCTCGCTGTAGGCGTCTGCAGAAATGTCCTTGCCGGTATAATCCGGCATCATCGCGGTCGCGATGAAGCTGATGACGCACAACACCGCGATATAGGCCGAGATCGCATAGCCGGTGTGATAGGTGGCAAACAATGCGGTGGCGATGATCGGCGCCGGACCGCCGGCGATGATCGAAGCCAGCTGATAGCCGAGCGACGCGCCGCTATAGCGCAGGCGCGGCGTAAACGACTCGGCAATGAGCGCCGCCTGCGGGCCGTACTGCAGATCGTGCGGAATGAGTGACAGCATGATGGCGATGAAAACTGCAGTAGGAGCCGCCGAATCCACCATCGCGAAATAGATAAAGCCGAACACGAACATCACGACGACGCCGATCAGGTACATGTTCTTGCGCCCGATCTTGTCGGAGAAATGCCCGGCGAGTGGAATCGTGAAGAACGACACGCAAGCCGCCGCCATCACGGCACTGAGGATGAAGTCTCGCGACATGTGGAGCGTGCCGACCGCGTAGGCGAAGACGAAAGCGGTGAACACGTAGAACGGCGACTGCTCGGACAACCGCAGTAAAGCAGAAAGGATGATCTCCTTCGGTTGCTTCTTGATCACTTCAACGATCGGGGCTTTCTCGATTTCGTCGCTATCCAACAGCTGTTGGAATACCGGCGTCTCGAGAATGCCAAGCCGGATCCAAAGGCCGACACCGACCAGAATGATGGACAGCGCAAATGGGATGCGCCAACCCCAGGTGAAGAAGTCGGCGCCTGCCCAGGTGCTAAACGCCAGGATCGCCAGATTGGACAACAGCAAGCCACAGGGCACGCCAAATTGCGGCCATGATGCGATCAGCCCGCGCTGGCCATGCGTGCGCGACCATTCCATTGCCAAGAGCACCGAGCCGCCCCATTCGCCGCCAACGCCGATGCCCTGAATCATGCGCAGGACGGTCAACAGCACCGCGCCCCAGATGCCGATCGAGGCGTAGGTAGGGACAAAAGCAATGGCGAAGGTGGCAAGCCCCATGCAGAGAAGCGTGGCGATCAGCGTCGCTTTGCGGCCGATGCGGTCGCCATAATGGCCGAAGATCGCCGCGCCGATCGGTCGGCCGACGAAGCCGATGAAATAGGTCCCGAACGCGAGCAAGACCCCCGCTAGCGGCGCCTCATTGGGGAAATAGAGCTTGCCAAAAACCAGGCCGGCGGCAGTGCCGTAGATGAAAAAGTCGTACCACTCGATCGCCGTGCCGACCGTCGACGCGATCACTGCCTTGCGCAGCTGCGCGCTATGTTCGGCTTCCGGTAGCGTGCCTAATGTCGTCGCCATAGACATGGCTATCTCCCCATTTCCTTCAGTGTGCGGAGCCCGGCTTGTGGCCGCCCGGTCCCCTCCACAAACGATACTTCGGAGCGCCGCGTAAGGCTATAGCGAACGGAGGTTTTACCGAACCATGGCTGCTGTAAGAGGTTGCCGCCGCAGCTCGCCGTACCCCCTGCGGCGCACACGATGCGGCGCGCAAGAGACGGCAGTATTTCCCCCAAAACTATGCAGGGGCGAGAAGCGACACCCGTTATTGGCTAGGGCGGCTCGAGGCCATCACAGTCACCGGTGTTTCGCGGTAAAGATCCGCAAACACCTGTTTGAGGTTGTCGACCTTCGGCAAATCGTTGAACACGATATACGGATAGCTTGGATGCAGAACGGCAAAGTCCTGATGGTAGTCTTCGGCCGGATAGAAGTCGGACAAAGCTTCAAGTTTGGTGACGATCGGGCCGGCAAAGGCGTGTGCCTGTCCTAACTGAGCGATATAGGCGGCGGCGATACGCTTCTGTTCGTCACCGGCATAGAAAATGGCTGAGCGGTATTGCGTGCCAAAATCAGGACCTTGCCGATTGAGTTGCGTGGGATTGTGCGCAACCGAAAAATAGATCTGGAGGATTTTACCGTAGGAGATTTGCTGCGGATCGAACGTAACTGAGACCGACTCGGCATGCCCGGTCCGGCCAGTGCCGACCAAGTCGTAATGCGCAGTATCTTTTTGCCCGCCGGCGTAACCGGAAACCGCCTTGGTGACGCCTTTGGTGTGCTGATAGACCGCTTGCACCCCCCAGAAGCATCCGCCGGCAAGGACTGCGGTCTGCAATCCGCTTTTGGCTGCCGGCCCGTCCAAAGCCGGGGATGGAATAACGACCGCCCGTTCGGCCGCCGTGACGTGCCGCATTTGCAACCCGGCTAAGGGAATAGCCATCAAAGCCGCCAGCGCGCCTTGCAGGATTTTACGGCGCCGAGCCCGATATCTGGGCGCTGATTGGGTAACCGCGAACTTGGCCTGCACGAATTTGGCCTGCACAAATTTGGCCATGTGATTTCCTCCTGGCTTCGTCCTGCCACCGGGCTTCTGCGCGTGCTTAATAGTCAGTGCGACACCGCGGCGCCAATCACAATGCCGGGCAAAACAGCCCACGCCGCAGTCACGAGCTTGTGTCCGGCCGCCAGGAATCAGGCATCAAGGATCCCTGAGCTCAGTGCGTCCACGGCGTGCGCCGCGTATAGGCGAAGTTATCGGCATAGGAGATACGCTGCCGTTTTGACGGCGGCGTTTCGAAAATTTGATAGGCAATGCCGTTGCGTTCGCAATAGGCGATAGCTTCTTCCTTGGTTTCGAAGGCAAGCCGCAACTGCTGCCTCATATCGCCGGAACTGGTCCAGCCCATCAGTGGCTCGACGGCGCGCGGCTGCTCCGGCTCGTAGTCCAACACCCATTCTTTGGTCTTGGCAGTGCCGGACTGCATCGCGGTCCGGGCCGGTTTATAAATCCGCGCGGCCATCGCTCATTCTTCCCATTTTTTCCAAGCGGTCCTGCAAATTCGTCGATGCCACCTCCTCGCGGCATCAAACGGCGCCGTTGGCTTGGCGAACGCTGGCGAGTGGTCGGGGCGGCAGGATTTGAACCTGCGACCCTCTGCTCCCAAAGCAGATGCGCTACCGGGCTGCGCTACGCCCCGCCGGTCGCGAAACGGATAGCCGTTTCGCCCATCGCCAGCAAGTGATTGCGGGAACGGCCTTATCGGCTGCCACCTTTACCGAAAAACGATCCGGTGACGCGGTCACCGGCGGCAATGCCGAATTTACGCGCGGTCCCGGCGATGACCTCGAGCACAGCCCGTACCGGGCGGCCCGAGGGGATCAGATCGTCGGACATCGGCTTGGCATCTTGCGCGACACGCACGATGCGTCCGTCGCTGGCGATGAAAATCATGTCGAGTGAAATATAGGTATTGTGCATCCAGAACTGGACCGGCTGCTCCTGCTGGAAATCGAACAGCATGCCGCGGCCCTCCGGCAGTTCCTTGCGGAACATCAGGCCCACGGCGCGCTCGGCGGTATTGGTCGCAAGCTCAACCGAGAAGGCATGCACGCCGGTTCGCGTGACGATATCGATGGTGTCTTGGCCGCCGGCGAACACCGGCAGCACCGCAGCGAACATGGTCGCGCCAGCCACCAGCAACGCCGTCGCAAGCGAAGACCTTGCGAGCGAAGACTTGCCGTTGAGCGCGATGCGAAGAAGGAGACCTGCTAGCGCTAATGCGATGCCGGACCGAGCGAGCCGCTCTCCGGCCGGACCTCGGCGGCCATCAGGCCTTTGGGACCAGGTCCAAAGCGCACCAAGACGAACTGGCCTGGGCGCAATTCCGCCATGCCGAAGCGTCGGAGCGTTTCCATGTGCACGAAGATGTCGGGCGTGCCCTCCCCGCGGGTTAAGAAACCGAAGCCGCGAAGCCGATTGAACCATTTGACCTGTGCTCGTTCGAGGCCGCTTGTCGGCGCGACCGTAACATGGGTGCGCGCCGGCGGCATCTGCGCCGGATGAACCGCGCTGGATTCGTCCATTGACATGATCCGGAACGCCTGAAGGCCTTTCGGCCCGGCCAGCGCTTCGCAAACCACCCGCGATCCCTCATAGGCGGTCTGATAGCCATCGCGGCGCAGGCAGGTTACGTGCAAAAGCACGTCGGCCATGCCGCTGTCCGGGACGATGAAGCCATAGCCTTTGGCGACGTCGAACCATTTGATGACGCCCGCGACCTCGATGACCCCGGAAGAGGCTTCATCTGTGAGGGCGGACTCGGGTCCGAAACCCGATTTGGTAGATTTTGGTTCGATACCGTCCGACGCCATGACGCGTGGCCGCCGCCGCTTCTGTGCTGGCGCCCGACGGGCGCATCACGAATCTTTCGGAATCGAAGATAACACCGGCATCCCGACGCGAAAGGACAAAAATGCAACACTGTGCCAAAAGCGTCATTCCCTGTGTACAATCTACATGTTGCGTTGCCGATTTTACGCAGCCGAATGCTCGCCGAGGAACGGCTCCAGCACTGTGCCGATGTCGTCTCGGACAACGAGGTCGGCGATTTCGTCGAAATCCGTCGGTTCGCGATTGATAATGATCAGCTTTGCGCCGCTGCGCTTCGCCATGAGCGGAAGCCCGGCCGCCGGCCAAACCACAAGCGATGATCCGATCGAGACGAGAAGGTCACACGATTGCGCCAAGTTCTGCGCACGCCGCACCGCCCCATCCGGCATGGCTTGGCCGAACGAGATGGTCGCGGTCTTGATATAGCCGCCGCAGGCGGGGCAATCGGGGGCGCAGCCATTACCCGCCTCCATGCGCCGGCGCACCCAAGACAGCTCATAGCGCTGGTCGCAGTCCAGGCAGAGGGCAAAGGTCGTATTGCCGTGAAGCTCGATAACGTCTCCCGGCGAAATTCCAGACGCTTGGTGTAAATTGTCGATATTTTGGGTGATGACGGCGGGCACCTTGCCGGCGCGATAAAGGCTGGCGAGAGCGCGGTGGCCGCGGCCAGGCTTCGCGCTCGCAAATTGCTCCTCCATGGCGAAGCGACGCCGCCAGGATTCGTTGCGCGCTTCCTGGCTGGACATAAACTCGTCGAAGGGGATCGGCCGGTTCTTGGTCCATAATCCGCCGGGCGAGCGGAAATCGGGGATCCCGCATTCGGTCGAGATGCCCGCGCCGGTGAAAGGCACGAGCGTATGGGCGCCGTGGACCAGCTCCTGCAGGTGCGTTATGGCAGTCTCGAGGTCTGGGGCGATCATTCTCGATGAGCCGAACTTCATAAGCACCCGGTGCTGTCATACATTTCCGACCATCGTCGGATAAAGCGAAATGACTTTTATGTCGAATGACATTTCGCTTTAGTTCTTGTTCAAGCATGGTCCTTTGCGAAAACCGGTATCCACCCACGGATCAAATCCAAGGCAGGCTTTTCGGGATCATGCTGTAGCGGAGGTTTCCCAATGCGGTATCTGCATACAATGTTGCGCGTGCGCAATCTCGATGTGGCGCTCGATTTCTACTGCAATAAGCTCGGGCTCAAGGAAGTCCGTCGCCGGGTCGACGACAAGGCCAAGTACACCCTGGTATTCCTTGCCGCGTCGGCCGACGACGAACTCGTCGCCAAGGGGCCGGCGACCCGCCAGGCGCCGCTGGTCGAGCTGACCTATAATTGGGACTCCGAAGACTACGGCGAAGCGCGCTACTTCGGCCACCTCGCCTATGAGGTCGACGACATCTACGCGCTTTGCGAGCGACTGATGAAGGCCGGCGTGACGATCAATCGCCCGCCGCGCGACGGCAACATGGCTTTCGTGCGCTCGCCGGATAAACATTCGATTGAGCTTCTACAGAAAGGCTCGCCATTGCCGCCGAAGGAGCCGTGGATTTCGATGCCGAATACCGGGAAATGGTGAGCGGGGCCCACGCCTCGCGGCAAACGCCATCGCACGATCTTGCGATGTGAAGCGCGATTGCACGAAAAGCCAAAGCTCTTTATATCTCGCGCGCTTAAGCATGATCCCGAAAAGCGGATACCGGTTTTCGGAAAAGATCACGCTTAAAACAAAGTCGGCGGCTTACGCCGTTTCAGTGCGCCCTTCGTCTAGCGGTCCAGGACATCGCCCTTTCACGGCGGGAACACGGGTTCGAGTCCCGTAGGGCGCGCCAGTAAAATCAAAGACTTAACTGCAAAAAAATAATTTGAGTCCAATGCGAGTCCAATAAAAAATTGTTGACGCCCCGAGTCCGAATAATGGCTAATAGGCGCGGCGGCCGACCGCGCTAAGCCGCGTCCGTGGCCCGCTCGCCGCTTGCCGCCCTAATTTCGGGAGCGTGTTTAGCGCACCGAACTAACGCCCGTGATCCTCGTTGGAAATTTGGACGCAAAGCGTCCGCACAGCACGACGAGGGGGAATAGTTATGAGTAAAGCTCTCGTTCTAGGAGCGGCCGCTTTAGTGTTTTCAGCGGCTGGCGCATTGGCTGTTGATTTGGTGGCACCTGGGTACGGATACGCAGCCCCAGCTTATGTGGCGCCTCCACCGGTGTACGCCGCACCCCCCATCGCCCCGGTTTACACTTCACCGACTGTTGTCTACGTGGCGCCGCCCGTCTACCCGGCACCACAACTCTATGCAGGACCGCCCGTGACGACCGGCTATTACGCTCCGCATCCGGTTCCGCCGGACCCAATACCGGGGCCGATATATGATTACGCCGCTGGATCTGGGTATCAGTACACGGCACCCGGGTATTGGAATCGAAGCTATTGGGGCCGCGGCTACGGGTTCGAGTGGCGCTAGGTATCTCAACGGTGACCTAGCCGACTCGACTCTTTGAACTAAAATTTTTATTTACTCGCGCATGTCGTTACGTGAGCGTACCCGCCCTGGGCTGGGAATTATTGAGCCGTGTCTACCGTCTCCCGCGAAGGCCCCGCCTTCCGGCCCAGGCTGGCTGCACGAAATCAAACATGACGGCTTCCGCATCATGGCGCGGCGCGGCCCTGCCGGTGTGCGGCTCATTACCCGGAACGGAAACGACTTCACACATCGCTTCCCCTTCATTGAGATGGCGGTTAAATCGCTTCCTGTCCGTACCTGCCTGATCGACGGCGAGGCAATCGTTTGTGACGAAACCGGCCTTGCTGTTTTTGAACTGATCCGGGGTCACCGGACAGTCGCCAGCGCGGTGCACTGCGCCTTTGATCTGCTTGAGTTGGACGGGCGAGATTTGCGTCGCGAGCCAATCGAGGAGCGAAAGGCACTGCTCGCCGAGCTGCTCGATGGGTCGAATTTGAGCATCGTCCTCAATGAGCATTTCGAGGAGGATGGCGCTACGGTCTATCGTGCCGCTTGTGAGCTCAGTTGTGAAGGCATCGTGTCAAAGCGACTCGGCTCGCAATACCGTTCGGGGCGGTCGCCGCATTGGGTGAAAGTCAAAAACCCCAAAGCGCCGGCCGTTACGCGCGAGGCGGAGGAGGATTGGGCAAAATAACGCGAGGCGTCATTCGGGAGCATTCACCGTATGGGCAGACAGGTAGCTGTAGTGCTTTACGTGGTGGCGATGGCCGCCGTCATAATCGGCGTAGATTTCGCATTCCTCAGAAACCGATTCTGGGAACGGCTGATAGTAAATATTGGCATTGTTGGTGTTCGCAGCTTTCTATTGGAGATTCCTCAAGTATTCATGAGGTCGCCCGACCACCGCTTCCCAGCGCCCTGGTCAGCCGAAGTAACGCGACTGTTTCATCGTGCGTGACGCCAACGGGCAGGCGCTAGCCTACGTCTATTTTGAGGATGAGCCGGGGCGGCGAGCGGCGACCAAGCTGCTCAGCAAGGATGAGGCGCGAAGGATTGCAGCGAAACTGTTACTGTTTCAGCACAGTGAACCGAAAAATCACATGAGGTCCCTGCGCGCCGTTGAAAGGCCACACTCTCGACTTCCCTTCAGATCATCGGAGGAAGAGCCTATGCGCTGGACCTTATTGGCAGCCGCATCAATTCTCTTGATGATTGCTGCGCCAACAAGTTCGAAAGCCGATGCTGTTGGCGCAGCATTCGGCGCGGGGACTGGGCTTGTGGTCGCTGGGCCTCCCGGCGCTGTGGTGGGCGGCGTTATCGGCGCAATCTGGGGGAGACCGTTTTGGGGACCGCCGAACAGTCCGCGCGCATGCTGGATTGATAATTCCTTCTACCGGCATTGCAGGTATTACGCCGGTCGATGGCACTATTATTAAGCTCACGGGGACAATGATGCTTCGAGGGATGCAGGTGCGGCTGACGACTGGTTTGTTTGCAGCGGGCATACTCTCGCTGAGCGTCGCGTCCGCATGGGCGTTCACTCGTGAAAGCGTTTCGCCCGATGGCGGCAATTACTCATTCACTGATCCGAACAGCAAGCTGACTGATCCGGACAATCACAACTCTGGCCAAAGTGCCGGACCGTTCTCGAATGGTCCGGTGGTGCAGTTTGGTATCCAGCAGGGTGGTCCGTTCAGCCCGCTTACTCGGAGCAATGGTTACGATAGGTCGCTTCCAGACCCCTATTATCGGCCGCTCCTCAACGGCAACTGAAATCGCGCCGCGACCAAAAAAGAAGCCCCCGATGCTGGCGTCGCCCACGATAGCGCACCGGATCGCAGCGAATATCGCCAAGCTGCCGGAATTGTTGCAGCGTCGCGATGTGTAGCCGTGGAGGATCAACTTTAATTTTCCGCCGGAGCGGTTCGCAGATGGATAGCCTGCTTGGCGCTGCTCTTCTTGTTTTCGGGTCCTTGGCCATCCTCCTTGCGCCGATGGCCCTCGCTCTAGCCGAGACGGAGCCCGGCGGTGCAGGT
>JBASAH010000199.1:0-2129 GCA_049650505.1 Xanthobacteraceae bacterium | reverse complement strand
ATGCGAACGATCACGACAATCGGTCTCGATATCGCGAAGTCGGTCTTCCAGGTCCACGGTGTTGATGCTGTTGGGCAGGTGGTCATTCGGCGGCAGTTGAAGCGTCGCTACGTCTTGGCCTTTCCAGAATCTGCCATCGTGCCTGATCGGCATGGAGGCCTGCGCCTCAGCGCATCATTGGTCGCGCGAACTCCAGGCGCTGGGCCACACCGTTCGCTTGATGCCGCCGGCCTACGTAAAGCCCTATGTGAAGCGGCACAAGAACGATGTCACTGACGCCGAGGCGATCTGTGAAGCAGTCACTAGGCCGAATATGCGGTTCGTCACGACCAAGACGCCAGAGCAACAGAGCTGCCTGACGCTGCACCGTACCCGTCACTTGTTAATCCGCCAGCAAACCTCGGTGATCAATGCGATCCGCGCCCATCTTGCCGAGTTTGGGATCGTCGCGCCGGTCGGACGCCATGGTGTCGAGCAGCTTCTCGGCATCGCGGCTGATGCAAATGACAAACGCTTGCCCGAGGTGGCACGTGCATGCGTTACCGCACTCGGCGCTCAACTGCGGATGCTGAAGGCGCAGATCCTGGAGTTCGATCGTATGATCAATGCCTGGCACCGTTCCAATGAGGCAAGCCGGCGGCTCGACGACATCCCCGGCGTCGGCCCCGCATTGGCGACTGCCTTGGTAGCCAGCATCGCCGATCCGAAGGTCTTTCGGTCAGGGCGAGATTTCTCGGCCTGGATCGGTCTCGTCCCTAAGCAGAACTCGAGCGCAGGCAAGGACAGACTCGGCAGCATTAGCAAACGAGGCGATCGCTATCTGCGCAGCCTGTTCACGGCCGGCGCGCTCGCCGTCATCCGCTATGCCAAAATCCACGGCACCAGGCATCGGCCTTGGCTTACCGCGTTGCTGGCGCGGCGACCGACGAAGGTCGCGGCCATCGCGCTCGCCAACAGATGAAGGTGGCTCGAGCAGGCTAGGCTGCCCGGCCATTCCAAACAGGAGGATCTTTTGATGTCGCAGACAGCCGCCGCTCTGATACCCGCCCCTGTGGCTTACGGGAGTACGCTCGTCCTCGCGATTGAAGTGAGTAACAAAAGTTGGGTGCTTGCGGCGCAAGTGCCTGGCCTGCCGCACACGAAAGCGAAGCGCACGATCCACCCAGAAGCCGGGGCATTGCTGGCGGCCATCGCCGGATATCGCGCTCGCGCCGCCGCCACGGGGCACAGCATCGAGCGCGTGATCGGTCGGGCTTCTGGCTAGCGCGGTGGTTTATAAGGCATGGGGTCGAAGTATGGCTGTGTCCCGCGCGCCGCCAATGTCAAAGAACGCCTTCACCGGCAGAATGGGATCAACCGCAACATGACCAATCCGTCCCTGCTGCCTTGCCAACTCAAGCGCCTTGCCGAAATAGGCACCCTCAAAGGCCGAGGCGTAGTCGCCTTCCCAAATTACCGCTCCGGATAGATTTCCAGGTCGAGCCTGCGCTCCTCCTCGAGAACGGCAGGAAACCACGGATTGTCGCGCCAGTTCGCTTTCACAACCACCGCATTGTCTGCATGAAAGCAATCACAGCAGCGGCAGCGACCAACGGCATTGTTGCTCATAAGGGTTATCAGGGAGCGCGTATGCGTGGATTTTATGGGGCAATCTCCGGATGCTCAAGCGTCGTAGCCGTCGTCGCCGGCAAAATCCTCGTCGTCCGTCAGGTCTTGCTCGCTGTCTTGTTGAGCGTCTTCGTCGGCCAAATCTTGTTCGGCGTCTTGTTGAGCGTCTTCGTCGGCCAAATCCTGTTGGCGGTCCTGTTCGCGGTCGTCGTCTGCCAAGTCCTGTTGGCGGTCTTGTTCTCGGTCGGCGTAGGTTGCGGACTTATCGTCACCACGAGCGAATTCACTCGCACTGGCTCCGCCAAGGTGATGGCCGAACATTGAGCGGATGCCGTCAAGCAACAGTGATCCGCCGATGACGCCGGCGGCAGCTGAGGCTGCGGTGCCGAGAAACGATCCGCCCGAGCCGAAGCCGGGAGCAACCGGATATCCGGAGAGCGGCATTTGCCGCGGATATCCCGGCTGCGGCTGCTGGCCCTGCGACTGATTGGCGCCCGCCGTGCGTACGCTCGGCACCGAGC
>JBASAH010000198.1:0-1620 GCA_049650505.1 Xanthobacteraceae bacterium | reverse complement strand
CTTCAGAAACCGCCACCGGCGACCTCAGTTGCCGCCCAAAATGGAACTTTGGTGTGATATTTTTAATGAAAATTTGCCTCAATTGCGGAACAGGCGTGTGAAGCGCCGGGGTTGCAGTGCAAAATGTCTTTGTGACGTGATTGTGGGGAAACCCATGCGTAGTGTTGACGAGTATCGGCGGTCGGCAGCTTCAATGCTCGACCTCGCCCAAAGGGCAGATAGCGTCGCCGACAAAAATCGCCTTCTAGTCATGGCAGAGGCTTGGCTCGACTTAGCCGCCCGAGCAGCAAAGCCCACCGCAGCCCGACCATCCGCCGGTCAGAGCGACGCTCCGGAGCGTTGAAGCAGAATAGTGCGAACCTTCTACCGGCGGCTTTCGTCCATCACTGCGGTAGACAGGGCACGCGCTCAAGCTGCAGCACGAGGCGCAGCGATATGACTACGTCATTGATGTCGCCGCCGCGGGCGGCCTTCAGCGAGTTGATCGGCGACGTGGAATGGCACGACCATGTCCGTCTAACCCCAAACACTTCCGTTTGATGCATCACAGCAAAACGCGGCGCTCGACTTCCGAAATGGGTCATTCGCGACCGGGTCGAGCCAACAGCAAGTCGGGCCATGTCCGCTATGCCCCGATAGCGACCAAATTCTACAGCGCAGCGAAATGTCGCGATGGGGCAAGAGCGGACTCATGCACCGCAGCAAAAGCACCTCTATTCGATCACCTCGTCGGCACGGGCGAGCAGCCCAGCTGGTACGCTAACGCCGAGCGCCTTCGCGGTCTTGAGGTTGATGGCGAGTTCGTACTTGTTCGGACCCTGCACAGGCAGATCAGCGGGTTTTTCTCCCTTTAATATGCGGTCAACGTATTCCGCCGCGCGTCGGTATTGATCGGCAAAATTCGGGCCGTAGGAAATCAATCCACCGGCAGCAACAATACCCCGTTGAATGTAGACCGCAGGCAGCTTGTAGCGCGCCGCCGCTGTGATGATCAAATTGACATTCGCTGCCCCTGTCGCACTTGCCGTCAGGATTATTCCGCCATTTGGCTTTTGCGCGAAGGTCGCGATGACCCTTTCGATCTGAGCCGACCCGCGCAAGTCAATTGGGCGTACCTCGACACCGACCGATGGCGCCACAGATTGGATGACCGCGAACTGACCGATTCCAGCAGCAGTGCCAGCATCGCGGAGGACTGCCGCGTGCGTCACGCTTGGCGCACTCTCCTTGAGCAGTTCCAACCACTTTCCGCACAAGTTGTATTCAAACATCATAAAGCCGGTGGCGTTGACGCCCGGCTGCGACAGGGTCTCGACGAAGCCAGACCCAACAGGGTCGGGGACGATGACAAACACGATGGGAATGGTGTGGGTGACTTTTAGTATCACCTCTGCAGCGGTGCCGCCGCTGGCCACAAGTATGTCCGGGGCAAGCGCAACGAGTTCCGCTGCATACTTTCGTATTGCAGATTCATCGCCTTCGGCATAGCGCACCTCGATCTGCACGTTACGCCCCGGCCTCCAACCCAATTGCTGGAGCCCTTCCAGAAATGCCGCATAGCGCGTCTTGGCGCCCGGCGTGCCTGCCGATATCCCTTCTAAAATACAGACGAGCCGCACC
>JBASAH010000197.1:0-2600 GCA_049650505.1 Xanthobacteraceae bacterium | reverse complement strand
GTCATGATCGGCGACATCTTGCCCGACGCCGGCCAAGCGACCGCCAAGGCGATTGCGGGCAAAGGCGTCAAGGCTGGTTTCGTTCCGCTAGACGTCACCCAGGAATCGAGCTGGATCAAGGCAGTTTCCGAGACCATCTCCGAGCTCGGTGGCTTCGATATCCTGATTAACAACGCCGGAGTCGAGATCACCTCGCTCGTGATCGACGTGAAGGCTGCCGACCTCGAGCGCATGTGCGCGGTCAATATCGTGGGCGCCGGGCTCGGCATGAAACACGCCTTCCGGGCCATGAAACCAGGGGGCGCGGCGGGCAAGGGCGGCGCGATCGTCAACATCTCGTCGGTCGCGGCCACCATCGCCTTCCCCGGGATCGCGGGCTACTCCGGCACGAAATCCGCGGTCGACCGGATGACGCGCATCGCGGCGACGGAATCTGGCAAGCTCGGCTACGGGGTGCGCGTCAACTGCATCTATCCGGGCCTCGTGCCGACCGAGATGGGCATGCAGCTCGCAAGCGACGTCGTCAAAGCGGGCCTTTTCCCGAGCGTGGAGGCGGCGGTCGGCTCGGTCGTCGAACAGACGCCGCTCGGCCGCCTCGGCGAGGTCTCTGATATGGCGGACGCCGTTGTCTTCCTGTGCTCGGACGCCGCGCGCTTCATCACCGGCGTCGGCCTGCCGGTCGAGGGCGGAATGGGGACCTGACGTCCGCCTCGTTTACGACAACTTACGGCAAGGGAGGAAGCTATGCCCGACAAGAAACCCGTCGTCGTTTACGGCGTCTCCGGCTACACCGGCCGGCTCGTGTGCGAATACTTACGCGAATACAACATCCCCTTCATCGCCGCCGGACGCGACAAGAAGCGCGTGCAGGATGTCGTCGACAAGATTCCCGGCGTCGAGACCGCGAACTGCGAGGTCGTTGAGGTCGAGCACAGCCGGCCTGCGCTCGCCGAGCTTTTCCGCGGCGCGCAGGTCGTGTCCAATATGGTGGGTCCGTTTATCAAATACGGCGACCCGGTGGTCGAGGCCTGCCTCGACGCCGGCTGCCATTACACGGATACGACCGGCGAGCAGGACTGGGTGCTCAAATGCGCGGACACTTGGGGCGAAGCTTTCGCCAAGAAGGGTCTGCTGCTTTCGCCGAACCTCGCACAGATGTACACGACCGGCGAGATCGCCGCCAACATCGCGCTCGAGACGCCCGGTCTCGATACGCTCGACATCCTTGTGTTCTGGAAGGGCTTTCCGACCTACGCCTCGACGCTGACGATCTTCACGATCCTGAAGGCCAACTGGTACTACATGGAACAGAAAAAATTCCTGGAATGGGATGTCGTCGCGAGGGCCGACGTCGTGGTTCCCGGCCAGCATGAGACCGCGATCGCTGTGCCGTGGGGAGGCACCGCCCATCCCGTCTGGTTCCGCAACGATCCACGCGTCGCCAACTGCAAGGCGATGGGCGGCGTGCTCGCGCGGCCCGTGATGGAAAATGTCGTCGCGACGGCCCAGATGGTGAAGGAGAAGATCAAGCCGCTGTCGCTCGATCAGCAGGAGCAGGAGCTCGGCAAGATCGCCGCGACCCTGCAGGCCTCGATGCCGCCGCGCGAAAATCCCCGCATCAACACGTCGGTGGATTCGGTCTATGCCTCCGGCCCGCTCGGCCGCAAGCACGTCGTCATTCACGGCAACTGCAACTACAAGCAGACCGGCATGTTGCAGGCCTATGCGGCCTATCATCTGACGCAGCAGGCCCCGAACCGCGTCGGCTTCGCTTCCGGTTGCCAGGCTTTCGGGCATCAAACGCTGCTCGGCCAGCTGCGCAGCTTCGGGCTCGTCATGAACCCGGTCGTCACCATGCAGGAGTGAGGAAGCGCGCAATGCTCGTTTGTTGGAAGCTGCTGCGCGCGACCCCTGCTTGCGAGGAGCCATCCTCACCCGAAGCATCCTTCCGCGCGCCCGAGAGGGCGCTCGGGAGGACGGCGCAAAGCGCCGGATGACGGCGGCTCCAGCACCAAACCAAAGGCCCTCCAATGCGACTGATCGACTATCTCGACAAGGGCGCGTCTCTCGGCCCGGATGCGCCGTGCTTCACGACGGGCGAGGCGAACCTCTCCTATGCGGAGGTCCAGCAGTTGACCTATCGCGTGGCGCGGGCTCTGCAGACGGCGGGGATCAAACCCGGCGAGAAAGTCGCTGTTCTCTCGGGCAACCATCCTGTCGCCTTCGCTTGCGTTTTCGGGCTGTCGCGCGCGGGCGCCGTCTGGTGTCCGATCAATCCGCGGAACGAGGCTGCCGAGAACCGCTATGTGCTTGACGCTTTCGACTGCCGCGCGCTGATCTTCCATAGCGCCTATGAGGCGCTGGTCGAGCGCATGATTCCTGACCTGCCGAAGCTCGCCACGCTCGTCTGCCTCGACAACCGCACCTCCTTCGCCCCTTCGCTGGAGGAATGGCTGGGCGGCCAGCGTGAAGATTTCATCGAGGTCGCGCCGATCGACGACATCGTCATGATCGCGGGCACTGGCGGCACGACGGGGCAGCCCAAGGGCGTGATGCTCTCGGGCCGCAACCTCGAGGCGATGTCGGCGCTCACGCTTATG
>JBASAH010000196.1:0-2142 GCA_049650505.1 Xanthobacteraceae bacterium | reverse complement strand
GTGCAGCCCTGCAGCGTGAAGCCGTTGAAAAAACCGGATTGCGGATAGAAATTCTTCAGCCGCTCGATATCGCGATGGATGATGACGTTTTCCCAGGGGATGAAGGCGTTGTCGAACACGAAGATCGCGTCGTTCTCGTCGAAGCGCGAGGTCAGCGGATAATCCCAGGGCGAACCGGTCGCCGCCGCCGCGAACTCATAGGACGGCCGGCAGATCAGCTTGATGCCGGGCGTGTTCATCGGCGCGATGAACATCACCACCATGGCCGGGTCGGTGATCTCCTGGCCCATGTTCTGGCCGAGGAAATTATATTGCGTGAGCGCGGAATTGGTCGCGACCACCTTGGCGCCGGAGACATAGATGCCGGCGTCGGTTTCTTTCTGGATGGTGATGTAGACGTCCTTGACCTCTTCGACCGGCTTGTTGCGGTCGATCGGCGGATTGACGAGCGCGTGATTGAGATAGAGCACGGCTTCCTGCCCGCGCTTGTGCCAGGCCCGGGCGTTGCCGGCGAACTTGCCATAGAACTCGGCATTGGCGCCCAGCGTATTGAGGAAGGCGGCCTTGTAATCGGGACTGCGGCCCATCCATCCATAGGACAGCCGCGCCCAGGCGGCGATGGCGTCGCGCTGTGCGATGACGTCCTCGCGCGAACGCGCCGCCTTGAAGAATTTATGGGTATAGCCGCCGGAACCGGTATCGGTCGGCGCCGTGAGCACGTCCTTGTACGGCTCGGCATGCAGCGCGTCGTAGAGCATCGCCACCGAGGCCGCCGAATTGCGAAACGCCGGATGCGTGGTGACATCCTTGACGC
This sequence comes from Xanthobacteraceae bacterium, assembly GCA_049650505.1. Classification (GTDB taxonomy): domain Bacteria; phylum Pseudomonadota; class Alphaproteobacteria; order Rhizobiales; family Xanthobacteraceae; genus BOG-931. Next base: position 1,328 of record JBASAH010000196.1, on the reverse strand, counting down.
GCTCGCCGTAGATGTAGACTTCGCGGCCGTCGCGCAGCGATTCCAGGAATTCCGCTCCGGTAAAGGGCCGCTTTTTGCCGGCGACGATCGCCTCGGGACGGGTTTCTGTATTTTTGGGCATGTTGTCCTCCGATTGCTGATTCTTTGGCCGCGCGCCACGACGGGAGCCGGACTAGCGCTCCCTCCCCCTTGTGGGGGAGGGCTAGGGAGGGGGGTAGCTGAATCGAGCAGCAACGATGAAAGTGGCCCCCCCTCCGCTCGCTGCGCTCGCTGCCTCCCCCACAAGGGGGAGCCAACTTTACTTTACGGGATGCAATTCGTCAGTATACTGACGAATATTCAGTGTAGCGACAATATCGCGCCGCGGTCAACGGCCTGATATGTCGCTTGGAGAACTCGAGTTTCACGCGGCGTGTTCATCGTTGCGCGTTCATGGTTGCGCGTTGATGGCGTTGTGTGTTGATGGCCGGCGAGACGGGAATCGAAATGCAGGAATCGAAATGCAGGAATCGAAATGATTGCGGGCGATAAGCGTCTGATCGAGATGCCGGGCCATCTCATCCGCCGGCTGCAGCAGATTTCCTTTGCGCTGTTTCTCAATGAGGCCAAGGCGTTCGATGTGACGCCGGTGCAATATGCCGCCCTTGTCGCCATCAACGATCACCCGGGAATCGACCAGACCGCGTTGTGCAATATGATCGCCTTCGATCGCAGCACGATCGGCGGCGTGGTCGGCCGCTTGCAGCGCAAGAAGCTGATCAATCGCATCAACGGCGCACACGACCGGCGCACCAAGTCGCTTCACATCACGCCGGCGGGGCGACGGCTCATTCGCGACATCGCGCCGGCGGTGCGCTCAACGCAGCGGCTGATCCTGGCGCCGCTCAAAGCCGGGCAACGCGGCGCGTTCATGGCGATGCTCAAGCATCTCGTGCATCTCAATAATGTGCACAGCCGTGCGCCGCTGCGCCCGAAAGAGATCCGGCGGCGAGGAGCGGGGGGCGCGAAGGGATCGGTCAAACTGGCCAGACGAGATGGTCGGAGGAAAGGACGACACCTGCCGCCTTAGGCGCTCTGCGCTCGTCACCACCGGGCTTGACCCGGTGGTCCATGCTGAAGCGCCGCATTTGTAAGCGGTGCGATCGAGCGAGCGGACCCGTCGCATGGATTGCCGGCAAAGGCGAGCGAAGCGACGCCGTTCTTTCGAACGGCTATGCCCGGCAATGACGAAGTACTATTCACACGCGTTCCCCTTCACCACTGCCGCTGACGCGCCAGCGCCCACAGCGCCAGCGTGGCGACGATGGCGACCGCGACCAGCGCGCCAT
>JBASAH010000195.1:0-6988 GCA_049650505.1 Xanthobacteraceae bacterium | reverse complement strand
GCCTTCCTAAGCGAGATGGCCGGGACGTAGGCGAGCGAAGCGACGCCGTTCTTCGAACGGCTATGCCCGGCAATGACGAAATGCAGGATCGTTCCCGCGGCGCGGCTGCGCGCGAGGTGTCGAACCCGGCAACGTTTCACCGTCGCGAGAAGTGCAACAACAAAGCCGCTTCCCCCCACCCTTCCCTCTCCCGCAAGCGGGGAAGGGTTAGGGAGGGGCCCGGATTGCTTCAGCTCACTGCAACAACGAGGAAAGAACCAGCGACGAAAAATAAGGGAGGCGAAACGCCGGCAGACGCAATGTTCGATTATCCGCACGCAAGCGGCGTGCGGTACGCGCCACGGAAAGAGCGGCTTGCGCCGCCCTCCGCTTGCGGGGACTGCCCGCCGCCCTGCCCGCCCTCAAAACCTTGGCGGGCCGGAATTGTTGAACATGCCCGGGCGCTGGCCTGGCCCCCCTGGCCCTCGTCCGTCCAGCGGCTTTTTCTTGCCTCGGTCGACAATGAGGCCCTCGCGCTGCGCCTTTTTGCGCGCGAGCTTGCGCGCGCGCCGGATCGCTTCGGCCTTCTCGCGGGTCTTGCGCTCGGACGGCTTCTCATAGGCGCGGCGTTGCTTCAACTCGCGAAAGATGCCCTCGCGCTGCATCTTCTTTTTGAGAACGCGTAGCGCTTGATCGACGTTGTTGTCGCGCACCAGAACCTGCATCGGATCTCTTTCTCTTTGTTGTTATTGTGGACCTATCGGGGACGGCTTGTTTGTTTGCTGTTTGCTAGAGTTGCGCTGTTTGCTGGAATTGCGCTGTTTGCCAGCGGCGGGAACTTGGTCGTTGGAAGGTCGGCTATCGCGCGACAAGCGCAGCGCCCGCAATCGCTCCGTTCTGGCAAGTACTACAAGTCTCTCTTGCTGATATTCGCGCATGGCCGAAGCTGCCTCCTGCGCGCGCAATTGCTTTATGCTCGCGGTCGCGGCTCGCTGTTCGTCGCTTTTGCTCTTGGTCGCCGTCTCGGTAGTCATCTCAGTATCTCGATGTTGTGGGGGCAACGCGTCATGCAGTCGTAAAAAAACCCCGCGTCTGGCGAGCCAAACGCGGGGCCAAACCATCAGCCTTGCCAGTACATCCGTGGTCAAGACCTCAATGGCAGCTGACTATGGCTGCTGTTTAGACAGCGCGCAGATTGTCAGCCGAGGACTTTCCGGTCCGTCGATCGGCGACAACTTCGTAGCTGATCTTCTGACCTTCGTTGAGATTGCTCATTCCAGCGCGTTCGACTGCACTGATGTGCACGAACACGTCCTTGCCGCCGTCGTCCGGCTGAATGAAGCCGAAACCCTTTTGGCCATTAAACCACTTTACAGTTCCTGTAGACATAGAACCCCTTCCTTTGGGTTATGAGTAGATAGACAGCCACGTATAAACGCGGCCAGTTTGTCGAGATTAAGGATGAATGTCTTAGTCAGGCACGCTGTTCGCGGCGAGGCCAATTCGTTCGGCCGTAACTCGATGGGCCAACACATAGGTGTTATCGCGCTAAAACGCAAGGATAATCGCCTGGAAGGCCAGGCTCTTAGCTAAAAGTGCCGCTAATTGCTTACCAAAAGCGCAAAACGTCTGGCGCCCTGCCCGGTCGGCCTGCCCCCGATGCGGGAACAGATAAACAAACCGGCCGCTGACGAAAAAGCGACGGTGATGCCTGGGCCTTGAGAGTGGGCCTTGAGAGTGGGCCTTGACGAGTCGGCCTTGACGAGCCGGCGATTGACGAATCGGCGACGATGCGCTCGGCGACGATGCCGCGAAGAGCAAATGCGCAGTCGCCGGCACGAGCGCGGTTCAACGAGCATGTCTGGCCGCAATATCTTGGCGCCAATGGGTTGGCGCCAATGGGTTGTCACCATTGGCTTGTCGCTAATGCCTTCCCGCCGCACTGGTAACGCAGCGTTTTGGGCTTATATTAATGCCCTCGTTTGGATGATGCGCATTCAGACGATGCTTCATGCTTTTCACGAGATCAGATCTAGGAAGCCCCGCCGATGGACAAATTCGATTACACCGCCGCGGCCGAGCTGTTTCCGACGCGGCGGCGGTCGCCCCGGCGCGAGCCGTTCGGCTACAAGCGGTTCGAGCAAGCCGCTGAAGCAATTCGTTTCGCCATCGAGGATCTGCCGCCGGAATGTCTGGTCGGCGCCTTTCTCGAAGTCGATGAGCAGCGCTACGACAGCGAGGCGATCCGCCGGCTGTACGAAAGCGCGGACTATCCGCTCGCCCGTGCTCTCGCGCGCGGCGAAGCGCCATCATGACCGACAAGACGATCGACCTCGACCAGCATCGCGGCATGGCCGCGCAAAAGGCGACCGAGCTGCGCCGGCTATTGGCGGGCGTCGAGGCGAACGAAAAAGAATTGCGCGTGCGGCAAGACGAGCTGGAAGCCCACTTGCTGGCGGCGCCGGCGGCGAATTGGCATGAAGCCGCCGAAAAGGCCAGCTACCTGCTCAAGCTCTTTGGCGCGACGCTCACGGCGGAGGATCCACGGCGGCAGAAGCTCATTGCCGCCGTGATCGCCGACTTCAGGCGGCTTTCCGACGAAAGCTGACGAGCAAAAGCTAACGAAGAACTGCCGCTGTCGCGTTCAGTCCGGGTAGTCGCTCAACAGCCGCTTTAACGCCAGCTTTCCGGCGCTGTTGGCCTCGGCCACCGATTCGAAAAAAATGTCAGATTGCTTGATCGGGCTCTTTCGGCCGGCGCGATAAATTTCCCAGCGCCACGGTTTCGGTGGCGATGCCCTGTTCTTCACGACAACGGAGAAGTCGGCATGATCGATCATGCAAGGGTCCTTTTCATTGGGAGCCTATCACGCCGTCATTCAGGAATCACGCAAACGCTGCGTGTCATTTCCTTGGATGGAACGCTCTCAACGTACCTTTGAGCGAAATTCGCGTTATGAGCGCGATTCGTGCTAACAAGCCGGGGGGATCGACGATGAATCGAACTTGTCCCGCCACCAGGGCGGCGCGCTACGCGATGCGACAGGATGGAGAGTTCTATGCCCGACCATAAATACAAAATCGGTCAATCGGTGCAATTTACGTCCGGACCCTTTGGCCGGGGCGCCGCCACCGGCATCTATAAGGTCACGCAACTCTTGCCGCCCGAAGGCGACGAGTACCAGTACCGGATCAAGAGCGCCAACGAGCCGCATGAGCGGGTGGTCAAGGAAAGTCAGATGGATCGCGTCGCCTGACGCGATCTGCGCGGTGATTTTTTTTCATGGGCATACGAGGATTTGAGCGTCGGAGCTTTTGCCGTTAAGCGGCCTCGTGCGACGTCTGCTGTTCGGTTGTTGTTAGGAACAAAGCGGACGTGCCGGAGATTTGAGATTTCGATCGCGATCGACCGCAAGCGGATCTCAGTGGATTTTCACTGAGTGCTGCCTCAAACGAACGATCACTCAATAGCCTCGTCCGTGCTGGCGCGCAGGGTGGCCTATGACATTTCTGCCACAGGGTATGATTATTTTCCGACGACAGGCAGCGCACCATAATGCGGCCAACCTCGCAGGAGATGCGCGGATTCTTTCGGATCATTCGCCCGCATTTAATCATCTGTTCCACGTAATTCGGCCGTGACCCTGAGTTCCGATGAGAGCCTTGGGGACGGGGGGCGAATCAGTGGGCGGTCCTGATTACGGGGTCCGGGTTGCCGGGGACGCTCTCGGCGCATCGATGATCTACGACAAGCGAAGTCTCAACCACGTCGGATTAAAGCCGACGTGGAAGGGGAATCTCTGCCTGCTGTTTTTAGTCGCCATGATCGTCAGCGGAAGTATTTTCCTGTGCTCATCACAAAATGATTGGCCAAGCGGCTTACGGGCTAGAGGTTTTGGTCATACTTTTTCGGCGCTTGGGCAGCGTATGTGGGTCATTCGCGGAATAAAGGGGGAGAAAGCATGCGTCGATTTTTACTTGCATTAGCGACCTTAATCGCAATCGCGATGATTTTGCCGCTGATGTCGCCCATGATTTCGTCCATGTTTTCGACCGTGGCCCGCGCCGACATGGTTGGCGCCACAGCCGGAGCGGGCACGGGCCTTGTGGTCGCTGGTCCCGTTGGCGCGGTGGCCGGAGGAGTTGTCGGCGCTGTTTTCGGCGAGCCGTTCTGGGGTCCGCCCATCAGTCACGGAGCGTGCTGGATCGACAGCTACTTCCGCCGCCACTGCGCGTGGCATCACCGGTATCGTCGCTGAAATATTGTAACCGCCGACGGCTAGCTGTTCGCCCGAAGTGAGGCGCAGCGCATGCGGGTGCCCGCAAAAAGCGTATCTAGCTTTCGGCACCAGCCGACTGTTCCTCAGGTTCGGCTGCCTCAGTAATTCGACCCAGCGCGAGCTTGGACAGATGGGCTACGAGTTCTCGTAGCCGCCTGTTTTCTTCGCGCAATTCCTCAATTTCGGTCTGAGTTTTAACCTTGCGTTTCGGCAGCGCTTGAGCGCGATGGCGGTCAGCTCGTTGGAGGCGCCCCATAAATCAATCTCCGGTTCGACTTAGATCACCAGCGAATCGCCCACCTAATTTGTCAGCCGGATATGAGGCGCAAATATGGGACCATGGAGCCTGCGCCTTTTTTCCGCTCGTTGGTCGTCGGACCTCGCATAAGGACTGGAAAAGACGCCTCATTTACTTCGAAGTGCCGGCGCTTGCGGTCATCCAATAGCTGCTGGCTGATTTGAGCGGCGCGACAAACGACACTGTTGGGAAGATCAAGGGCGGCGGAAATGGTTTCGATCAGTGCTTTTGTTTTTCTGGGGTCCCCGCCAAAGAGTTCACGCAGTTGCCGGATTCCGCTCTGAATGTCTTGGCATCCTATGCGGCTGACAAATTCCGCCTGACTCAATCCAAGGCAGCGACATCGTTCGGAAATTAGCGTCGCCAGTGTAACCGGTTCTCCGGTTTGAGCGACCGACACGATGTGGTCCCTCCTATACTTGGAAGAGGCAACCCGCTGAAGGCAATAGAACTCGCGACCTTCAATGTCCGGCAGAAATCGAGGGAATTAGGGCATCGATTCGGACCAACAAAGATTCCACAATTTTGGACCGCTTCGCTTACGCCCTCTCAGTTTGATTCAAAATGAATTCTTCGGAATATCCGCAAAGTTATGCACACCACGCCAAGGTAAGCTGGGCGTTAGAGACGGTGCACACAATCAAGATACGAGTTGTGTCTTCGCCTGTTTCGATTCGGCCGCGGACGAGTCTCCGACCCAATGTCTAATCGGGAAGAGTTGTGGAAATCGTGGCCGGAGTGACAGCGAACTCGATCGCGGCCGCGAAGCCGTCACATTCTATGCCGCCAATGCTCAAACGCGACGATATGGGGGCGCAACCATGAACATTGCTAGGCCGCTTGGGTCCGCTGAGATCGAAAAATCGATAGAAGTGGAAGTTGGGAGAAATATCCACGAATTGGCGCGTGGTAGCAGCGCTGTCTTTTGCCAGTCCGAGGCAACCGATGTCGAATTATCGGCCGACAATCTTACCGCGTTGTTGCGCCGAGTATCAGAAGCATCGACGCGCGAGATTGAGAGCCTGATTGGTGACCTCCAGTCGCTACGCAGAAAGCTGCACACCGATGGCAATCGCATTCAACGCGACATTACGGAACATGCAGAGCTCAGTCAGCAGGTGATGCAACTGACCAGTATCATCTCCGAAAGTGTGAAAAAGCTCCCGGCAGCTCCGAGTATCAACCCGCGCTGAAACGTGGCGGATCCGGCAACGGTCGCTGCCAAACGTGTTAGCACGGCGAGCCGTTCGGCCCGAGCATGTCGCTGCGCGTCGGGAGCGCTATTATCGGTCACACCGGCAAATTGTCGTGCTTGCGCGGCGGCACTTCGACCGTCTTGCCGCGCAGCATGGCGAGCGCGCGGGCGATGCGCGGCCGCGTGGCATGCGGCATGATCACGTCGTCGATATAGCCGCGCTCGGCGGCGATGAACGGGGAGAGGAAACGCTCCTCGTATTCCTTGGTGCGCGCGGCGATCTTTTCCGGGTCCCCAATGTCGGCGCGGAAGATGATCTCGACCGCGCCCTTGGCGCCCATCACTGCAATCTGCGCGGTCGGCCAGGCGTAATTGAGGTCGCCGCCGATATGCTTGGACGCCATCACGTCGTAAGCGCCGCCGAACGCCTTGCGGGTAATCACGGTAACGAGCGGCACGGTGGCCTGAGAATAGGCGAACAATAATTTGGCGCCGTGCTTGATCAGCCCGCCATATTCCTGCGCGGTGCCGGGCAGAAAGCCGGGCACGTCGACGAAGGTGACGATCGGAATATTGAAGGCGTCGCAGAAGCGCACGAAGCGGGCCGCCTTGCGGCTGGCGTCGCTATCGAGCACGCCGGCCAGCACCATCGGCTGATTGGCGACAAAGCCGACGGTGCGCCCGGCAATGCGGCCAAAGCCGATGACGATATTGCGCGCGAAGACTTCCGACAGTTCGAAGAAATCGCCCTCGTCGACGACTTTGAGGATGAGCTCCTTGATGTCGTAGGGCTTGTTGGGATTGTCGGGCACCAAAGTGTCGAGCGATTTTTCGCTGCGTGCGATGTCGTCGAATGACGGCCATTCCGGCACGCCCGCCGACGAATTCGCCGGCAAGAAGTCGATCAGCCGGCGCATCTGCAGGAGCGTCTCGACATCGTTATCGTAAACGCCGTCGGCAATCGAGCTTTTGGTGGCGTGGACCGAGGCGCCGCCAAGCTCCTCGGCGGTGACGATCTCGTTGGTCACGGTCTTCACCACGTCCGGTCCGGTGACGAACATGTAGCTCGTGTCGCGCACCATGAAGATGAAATCGGTCATGGCAGGCGAATAAACATCGCCCCCGGCGCAGGGGCCCATGATGACGGAAATCTGTGGGATGACGCCGGAGGCGATAACGTTCCGCTTGAACACCTCGCCATAGCCGCCGAGCGCCGCCACGCCCTCCTGGATGCGGG
>JBASAH010000194.1:0-9853 GCA_049650505.1 Xanthobacteraceae bacterium | reverse complement strand
GGGCTCGGTCGCGCAAGCCGAGCGCGTCGCCAACACGGACGCCGATGATGCGCTCGCGCGCGCCAAAAAAAGCCGACGCCGAAGGAAACGCCGCCGAGTGCGACGCGGCGGTTCGGCGGGCGCAGGAGCTTTACGGCATCCAGTGAAGGCGGACGCTTCGTTTCACGCCGAGCTTCAATAAGCTTCCTCACTGTAAAGCGGATCGAGCGCGCCGCGCCACGGACCGTAAAACTTGTCGAGCAAATCCTGCGCCGGCGTCGCCCCGCGCGCGAGCCGTTCTTCGAGCGGTTCGAGAAAGTGCGTCTCGTCTTTGCCGGATGAATCGAGCCGTTTGCGCCGGGCCAGTCCGGCGCGTGCGAATTTAACAACCTCGGTGGCGATCTCGCCCAGCGTGCGGCCGCGGATGGCGGCAGCAAGCGCCTGTTTCGGCACGGCGTCGCGAACATTTTGCCGGTCCGCGGCGCTCCATGTCTTCACCAGATCCCAAGCGGCATCGAGCGATATGTCGTCATAAAGGATCCCGACCCAGAAGGCCGGCAGCGCCAGCAAGTTCGGCAGAGTGCCGGAATCGGCGCCGCGCATTTCGAGATAACGCTTGAGCCGGACTTCCGGGAATATCGTGCTGAGATGGTTCGCCCAGTCAGATATCGTGGCGCGCGTTCCCGGCATCGCGCGCAATTTTCCCGCCAAGAGATCGCGGAACGATTGTCCTGCGACATCGATATATTCATCGCCATGCTTGACGAAATACATCGGCACATCGAGCGCGTAGTCGACCCAGCGCTCGAACCCCATACCGGGCTCGAACGCCCAAGGCAGCATGCCGGCCCGCGCATTGTCGGTATCGCGCCAGATTTCCGAGCGGAACGAGAGATAGCCATTGGGTTTGCCATCGGTGAACGGCGAGTTGGCGAATAACGCGGTTGCCACCGGCTGCAACGCGATCGACACGCGCAGCTTCTTCACCATGTCGGCTTCCGAGGAGAAATCGAGATTGGTTTGCACGGTGCACGTGCGGTACATCATGTCGAGGCCATGCGTGCCGACCTTCGGCATATAGGCGGTCATTATTTTGTAGCGCCCTTTCGGCATTTTCGGCATTTCGGCGAGCGTCCAGCTCGGTGTCATGCCAATGCCGAGAAAGCCGATATGCAGCGGCCGCGCGACCTCGTGCACTTGCGCGAGATGCGCCATCAGTTCGGCCGATGTCTGATGCACGGTTTCCAATTGCGCGCCGGAGAGTTCGAACTGCCCGCCCGGCTCGAGCGAGATGGCGCCCCCGCCGGTGACATCGAACAGGCCGATGATGTTGCCGCCTTCAATGATCGGCTCCCAGCCGAGCAGATGTTGCATTCCCTCAAGCAGCGCGCGGATGCCGCGCTGGCCCTCATAGGGCACCGGATGATGCCCGGTCAGCGTGAAGGCAAACTTCTCGTGCTCGGTGCCGATGCGAAATTGCGATTTGGGTTTGGCCCCTTGCGCGAGCCAGTTCACGAGTTCGTCGCGCCGCTCGATCGGCGTCAGGTCGACTTGATCACGCGCCATGCCAAATCCCGTGATCAGCCCTACGATCAGTCCGGCAAGCGATGCTTGAATCGGTGATGGAATTCGTCCTGCGATCGCCTGCAGGCTGATCCGCCGCGCATTCCAGTGGGTACTTCGCCGTCATAAAATTACGCGACGGCCTTGCGCTTTGCTGGCGCGAATCGGCCATAGAAACTGTCGCCGCGGTTGGCCATGTCAAGGAGAAGCTTCGACGGCGTGAACCGCTCGCCGCAGGTTTGCGCGAGATCGTTGCACAGCTCGACAAAGTTCTTCACGCCCATGCCGTCGATGTAAGAGATAGTGCCGCCGGTGAACGGCGCAAAACCGAAACCGAGAATCGAACCGACATCGGCCTCGCGCACGTCGGTAACGACCTTCTCCTCAATACAGCGTGCGGATTCCAGCGCCTGAATCCCGAGCAGCCGGCGCTTGAGCACCGCGATGTCGATGTCGTCGACATTTAATCTCTCCGGCTGCAGATCGGCCAGACCGGGCCATAAGCGCTTCGGCGCATTCTGCGGATAATCGTAAAATCCCTTGCCGTTCTTACGACCGAAGCGGGAGCGCTTCTCGACCATTTCCGCAAGCAGCGTCTTTTGCTTGGGATCGATCGCTGCCGCGCCTAGATCGGCCTCGGTCGCCTTGAGAATTTTCCAGGCGAGATCCACCGCCACCTCATCGGTAAGCGCGAGCGGTCCGACGGGCATGCCGGCCATGCGCGCGACATTTTCGATCAGGGCCGCCGGTACGCCCTCGGTGAGCATCAAATGGCCTTCGCGGAGATAGGTGCCGACCACCCGTGACGTATAGAAGCCGCGCGAATCGTACACCACGATCGGGGTCTTGCGGATGGCGCGCACGAAATCAAGCGCCATGGCGAGCGCCGCGTTGCCGGTTTCTTTGCCCATGATGATTTCGACAAGCATCATGCGCTCGACCGGCGAGAAGAAATGAATTCCGATGAAGCGCGCGCGGTCCTTAAACGCCGCCGCCAGCGAACTGATCGGCAACGTCGACGTGTTGGAGCCGAAGATCGCCGCTTCGCCGAGCACATTTTGGGTGCGGGAAATCACTTCCTCTTTGATCTTGCGGTCCTCGAACACCGCCTCGATGACGAGATCGCAACCCTTCAACTCGACGAAATCGGCAGTCGGCTTGATACGCGCGAGCAGCGCATCGCGATCGGCCGTGGTCGCGCGGCCCCGGTTAACCTGTTCGGTCACCAATTTCTGCGAATGGGTCTTGCCCTTTTCCGCGGTTTCCGGGTCGCGGTCGATCAGCACGACTTCGAGGCCCGCCAGCGCGCTGACATAGGCGATGGCGCCGCCCATGAAACCGGCGCCGATCACGCCAATCTTCTGCAGCGCTTTTGCCGGGATCTTGGCGGGGCGGCGCGCGCCTTTATTGAGCTCTTGCAAGGAGACAAACAGGGTGCGGATCATCGCGGCGGCTTCGGGCGAGCGGAGAATTTTTGCGAACCAGCGTGACTCGACGCGCAAAGCCTGGTCCATCGGCAGCTGCAGGCCCTCGTACACGACCTGCAGGATGGCGCGCGCGGCGGGATAATTGTCGTAAGTCTCGCGCCGGTAGATGGCGTTGGCCGGCGTGAACACCATCACGCCAGCTTTCGAGTAGACCGGGCCGCCGGGAAGCTTGAACCCGTCCACATCCCACGGCGCCTTGGCGCTGCCGCCGGCTTTGATCCAATCCTTCGCTGTCTTGATGAGATCGCCTTTGGGCACCACCGCGTCGATAAGCTTCATCGCCTTGGCGCGATTGAGCTGTACTTGATCGCCTTTGAGCAGGAATTGCAGCGCATCGGATGGCGGCAGCATTCGCGCGATGCGCTGTGTGCCGCCCGCTCCGGGCAACAGACCGACCTTGACCTCCGGTTGCCCGAGCCGTGTTTTCGGATTGTCAGCGGCGATACGGCGATGACAGGCGAGCGCCAATTCGAAACCGCCGCCCAGTGCCGTGCCATTGATGGCGGCGACCCACGGTTTGCCGCAAGTCTCGATGCGCCGGTAGAGCAGCGACGTTCTTCGGCTCTCTTCAAAGAAGCGCAACGTCGCCGCCTCCTCGCCTTGCGCGGCGACGAGTTCGGCGAAAGTCCGGCCTAAGCTTTCCAGCATGGTCAAATCGGCGCCGGCGCAGAATGCATCCTTGGCCGAGGTGATGACGACGCCCTTTACCGCGGCGTCGGCCGTTGTTTGCTCGACGATCGTCGAGAGCTCGTCCATGACGGTTGAGTCAATGACATTCATGCTGCGACCCGGTTCATCCCAAGTCACGACCGCAATGCCGTCGCCGTCCATCTCTACCGAAAAGTTGGTGAAACTCATCGTTGCCGCTCAGCTATAAGGATCGCCGTTCTTGTGCGTATAACGCGCGCCTTTATCGTCGCGCACCACGATCAAGTCGACATCCGGATATTCGACGCGCTCGTGCTTCGCGCGCGTGCCGATTTCGAGAACCACCGCGTCGCTTGTCGTCCGGTTCACCAGATGATGGCCGTTGCCGCTGTTGGCCTTGAAGCCGGCGGCGTCGCCGGGCTTGAGCACCGTCTCGCCGCCATCTTCGATCAGAACAACCTCTCCTTCGAGCACGTAGACGAGTTCGTCTTCCGTCTGGTGCCAGTGGCGCAGCGCCGATGCGGCGCCTGGGCGAAGCGTGGTGAGATTGACGCCGAATTGATCGAGGCCGGCCGCATTGCCGAGACGCCTGCGCTCGCGCCCGTGCACCACCCGATCGAACGGCGGCGGATAATTGGTCCGGGTATCGATCGGAAGATCCTCAATCTCGAGCTTGGGCATTTTGCTCATACCCGTTCGATGATCGTGGCGGTGCCCATGCCCGCGCCGATGCAGAGCGTGACCAGCCCGATGCTCAGATCGCGCCGCTCGAGTTCGTCAACCAGCGTGCCCAGGATCATCGCGCCGGTTGCACCGAGCGGATGGCCCAATGCGATGGCGCCGCCGTTGACATTCACGTTGTCGCCGTCGAGCTCGAACGCCTGCATGAAGCGCAACACCACCGACGCGAAAGCCTCGTTGATCTCGATAAGATCGATGTCGGAAAGCTGCATGCCGGCGGCTTTCAGAACTTTCTTGGTTACGTCAATCGGGCCGGTCAGCATCAAGGCGGGATCGGAGCCGATATTGGCGAAAGCGCGCAGCCGCGCGCGCGGCTTGAGCCCGGTCTTCTGGCCGATCTCTTTGTTGCCCACCAGCACGGCGGCGGCGCCGTCGACGATGCCGGATGAATTGCCGGCATGATGGACGTGATTGACGAATTCGACTTCGGGATGGGCCTGAATCGCTACCGCATCGAAGCCGCCGAGCTCGCCGATTTGCACGAATGAGGGCTGCAGGGCGGCGAGCGATTGCATCGTCGTGCCCGGCCGCATGTGCTCGTCCTTGGCCAGAATTGTAAGCCCGTTGACGTCCCTAACGGAAACGACCGAGCGGCTGAAGCGGCCGTCTTCCCAGGCTATCGCCGCCCGCTTTTGGCTTTCGACCGCGTAGGCGTCGACATCGTCGCGCGAAAATCCGTATTTGGTGGCGATCAGGTCGGCGGACACGCCTTGCGGCAGAAAGTAGTGCGCAACCGCGATCGAAGGATCGACCGACCAGGCGCCGCCGGCCGAGCCGATGCCGACACGGCTCATGGATTCGACGCCGCCGCCGACCGCGAGCGCCTGCTGGCCCGACATGATCTGCGCCGCGGCGAAATTCACCGCGTCGAGCCCCGATGCACAAAAGCGATTGATCTGCACGCCGGCGACGCTGTCGCCATAGCCCGCCACCAAGGCTGCAGTGCGTGCGATGTCGGCGGCCGCCTCGCCTACCGGATCGACCACGCCCATCACCACGTCGTCGACCAGCGTGGTGTCGAGATTATTGCGGCTCTTGATCGCGCCGAGCGCTTGGCTCGCCAGATTGAGCGCGGTGACCTCATGCAGCGCGCCATCGACTTTGCCGCGGCCGCGCGGCGTGCGCACGTGGTCGTAGATGAAAGCTTCGGGCATCGGAATTTCTCCTATACCTGTCCCGCGCCGGACAGCAAAATTGCTAAAAAGCCTCCGCAGGCAGCGCCATGGTGCTCGCCGCGCCGGCCTTGATGCGGGCAAGATGGGTGGCGGTGGCCGGCAACATTCGCTCCATGAAAAAGCGGCCGGTCGCCAACCGCTGGCTCATCCGGTCCGCAGCCCCGTCACCTCCAGCTCCGCCTTTGGCTTTCGCCGCCTCGGCAATCAAGCACCACATATAGCCGAGCGCGACCAGGCCGAAGAGATGCATATAGTCAGTCGCGCCGGCGCCGGCATTGTCGGGATTGCCGAGCGCGTTCTGCAAAAACCACATGGTTGCTTGCTGCAAATCGCCGAGCGACTGGCTGAGCGGCTTGACATAAGGCGTCATCGTCGCATCGGCGCCGCGCTCTTTTGCATAAGCCGTGACCTCGGCAAAGAACGCCTGCAATGCCCGGCCGCCGTCCTTGGGCAGTTTGCGACCGACCAGGTCGAGCGCCTGCACGCCGTTGGTGCCCTCGTAGAGCATGGTGATCCGCGCATCGCGCACGAATTGCTCGATGCCATGCTCGGCGATGTAGCCGTGCCCGCCGTAAATCTGTTGCGCCAGCACCGCATTGGCAAAGCCTTGATCGGTCAGGATACCTTTGATCACCGGCGTGAGCAGGCCGAGGTGATCCTCGGCGGCTTGCTTTTCCTTGGCCTCGGCGGAGCGGTGCGCAATGTCGCTTTTAAGCGCGGTCCAGACCACGAGCGCACGGGCCGCTTCGTTGAAAGCGCGCATGCTCATCAGCATGCGCCGCACATCGGGATGCACGACTATCGGATCGGCCGGTTTTTCCGGAAACTTCGCCCCCGTCAAGGCGCGACCGGCGAGCCGCTCCTTGGCGTAAGTGGCCGCGTTCTGGTAGGCGACTTCCGACATCGCCAGACCCTGCACGCCGACGCCAAGGCGGGCCTCATTCATCATCGTGAACATCGCCTGCAAGCCGCGATTGGGCTCGGCCACGAGCCATCCGGTGGCGCCGTCATAATTCATCACGCAGGTGGCATTGCCGTGAATGCCCATCTTCTCTTCGATCGAGCCGCAGGCGACGGCATTGCGCGCGGCCACGCTGCCGTCCGCCGCCGGGAGAAATTTCGGCACAATGAATAAAGACAGCCCGCGCGTGCCCGCCGGTGCGCGGTCGATCCGGGCCAGCACAAGATGGACGATGTTCTCGGCGAGATCGTGCTCACCGGCGGAGATGAAGATCTTGGTGCCGGTAATCTTGTAGCTGCCGTCGCTCTGCGCCGCGGCACGGGTGCGCACCAGCCCAAGATCAGTGCCGCATTGCGGCTCGGTGAGGTTCATCGTGCCGGCCCATTGGCCCGACACCAGCTTCGGCAGATAGAGTTTTTTCTGCTCCGGCGAGCCATGCACGGCGATCGCTGCGGTGGCGCCTTGGGTGAGCGCCGCATACATACCGAACGCCATATTGGCCGAGGTGAAAAATTCGTTCACCGCCTGGTTGATGACGACCGGCAGGTCCTGGCCGCCGAATTCGGCCGGCGCCGAGACGCCAATCCAGCCGCCTTCGACGAGCTTTTTGTAGGCATCCCTGAAGCCGCGCGGGGTGGTTACGCTGCCGTCGGGGTTGCGGCGGCAGCCTTCCTGATCGCCGATGCGGTTGAGCGGCATTAGCACCGCTTCGCTGAATTTGGCGGCTTCGCCGAGGACTGCCTCAACGACATCGGGCGTGGCTTCGGCAAAGCCGGGCAGATTGTTGTAGCGGTCGAGATGGAAGACGTCGCGTAACAGGAACGTCACTTCGTCGACCGGAGCTTTGTAGACCGGCATCAGTGCCTCTAACGACTTGGTCTTTGGTTTGGACTTTCGTGGGGGAGACCTTCCTAGGGCCGCTCCGAGGGTTTCCCCTGGAGCCGGCCAGAGCCCCAGCGTAGCGGATTTACCCCAGGCCTACGACGGTGAAATGGCATGATCGCAGCGTAGCTTGGCGGCAGCCTCGACCGCCGGCCGCGGGCCGCGGGCCGCAATTAACCGCTTATTTACAGTAATTCCGGAAAAGTCGCTGTGAGGACAGACGACCGCGCCCTCCGCTCGCACTCTGCCGAGCGGGCCTCGGTGCCAGACCGGGGCGATCCACGTTTCCTCCCGAGGTGATTTGCGCCCAATGAAACCCGGCGATCCGTGGAATCTCAGAGGCCTTCGCCCCGAAACAGTCGAAACCGCCCGCGAAGCCGCACGCCGATCCGGTATGTCGGTCGGAGAATGGCTCAATAACGTCATCCGCCAGCGCGATGATTATCGCCGGGCAACGATGCAGTTCGCCGACTATACGGACGAAGACCCATATGGCTGGCGCGACGAACCGGTCGCCGACGATCGCCACGGCCGATATAGCAGGCCGCCGCGCCGCGGCTATGCCAATGCCGATGAGACGGCGCTGGCCCGTGACGAGTTTGGCGAGATTCACGCCAGGCTCGATACCCTGACGCAGGAGCTTGAGCGCTTAGCGCGCGGCAACGCACCTTTGCGCGGGGCGCCCGTTCAACCGCCACACCACGTCTGGCGACGCAGCGGCGATTTTGCAGTGGATGCCGGCTTCGCCGCGCACGCCACCGACGCGCCTGCTGAGGATTCGCGTGAGCCCGATTTGCCGTCTCCGGCGACCGCGCCGCAGGCCGCCGGCGAGGCGGCTGATCTCGAGCGGCCCGTCGAGTTCCCGGATCTTGAAGCGCAATTACGCCGCATCACGGCGCAAATCGAATCGCTGCGCCCATCAGCCGAGCTTGACAAGGTTATTGCCGGCTTTCGCAGCGACCTGGCAGAAATCAGGCTTCAGCTTACCGAAGCCCTGCCGCGCCAAGCGGTAGAGTTGCTGTGTGCTGAGGTCGAGGCACTGGCGCGGCGCATCGACCGCTCGCGCGAATCGGCAGCCGACTTGGATGCGATCGCCGGCATCGAGCGCGGGCTAACCGAAATTCGGGACGCACTGCGCGGCATGAAGACCGCCGAGAACCTGGTCGGTTTCGATGAAGCGCTCAAGGCGCTGACGCAGAAGCTCGACCTGATCATCGCCAGAGAAGACCCAGCGGCACTCGAGCAGCTTGAAACCGCGATTGGCGCCTTGCGCGGGGTCGTGTCGCATGTTGCTTCCAACGATGCACTCAGCAAGGTGGCCGAGGACGTTCGCGGCCTCGCGGCAAAGGTCGATGCGCTCGCCAAGGGCGCGGTAACGGGACATGCCGTTTCCGCGCTGGGAAGCCGCATCGATACGCTTGCCGATGCGCTCAATGCCTCGACCGAGGCGGGCCAGACAGTGCCGCGTGAACTTGAAAAACTGCTGTCGAGCCTGATCGAGAAGCTCGAACTGGTTCGGCAGACGGCAACCGATCCGTCGGTTTTCAAGCGCCTTGAGGAGCAAATCGCCAAGTTGATCGGACGGCTTGAGGCGTCCGATGCGCAGCTCGGCAATCTGGCAGCCATCGAGCGCACACTTGCCGACTTGCTCGCGCATATCGACCAGCTTCGCGGCGGCAACGATGCCGGCGCCGGCACGATGTCGCGACCGGCTGCGGTTGCCGCAATCGCGCAGGATGTCGCCGAAATCAAACGCAGCGAGCGGCACACCCAGGACTCCCTTGAGGCAGTCCACAACACCGTCGAACAGGTCGTCGGCCGCTTGGCGATGATAGAAAGCGATATTCACGACACCGCAATGCGCGCGCCGCGGAGCCAAATGCCGGCGCAGGGGGCACCTGACACGTCACCGCACTCAGCGGACACGCACGTTACGGCGAGCCCGGCCGCGAACAGTGCGGCGACGCCATTCGCCGCGGACGGCGGTAACGCAGAGCCGGCCGCCACAGGCGAGCTTTCAGATAAACAGGATTTTATCGCCGCGGCGCGTCGCGCCACCCAGGCGGCCGCGTTTACGCCGGGGGATAACGAAACGCGTTCGGGTTCACGGCGCCGAAGGCGGCCGCGACACCGCGACCACAATGCTATGCGCGAAGCGCAGGAGAACCGGCCGTCCCGTCTGCGCACGCTTGTGGTCGCGGCGGGCATTGTGATTGTCACCGTCGGCTGTCTGCAAATCGCGCTGCATATCTCTGAAGATCCGCGGCCCGCCGCGGAAGCGCCGGCGTCATTACAGCACTCATCGCCACCGCCTGCCCTGCCCCAAAACAATTCGGCCGCAACGCCGCCGCGCGCTCAATCACCGGCCGCCGCAGTGCCCGCGCCTGCATCGCCACGGAGCGGGCTCGAGCCAGGAC
>JBASAH010000193.1:0-9999 GCA_049650505.1 Xanthobacteraceae bacterium | reverse complement strand
GATGCCGGCAGCCCCGGGCCGGCACGGTTGCGGCGCGATCGGGACGGCCACGCTTTTGTCACGGATGGCGGGCACTGGCTCCTTGACGCGCAGCTCCAGCGTATTGCCGACCCGGCGGCCTTAGCGCGAAGCCTTACGTCCGTGCCCGGCGTCATGGGGCACGGTTTGTTCATCGCCTTGGCGCGGACTGCTATCCTCTCCGGTCCGGATGGGGTACGGCTCGTCGAGCGGCCCTGATATCAAAGCACGAAAGGAAAGTGCGCCTATGATCGTCCGTGTTCACATCGGTCGCGCCATCCCCCGTTCTCCGATGGCGCGTTCCGCGATGGCGGCGCTGATTGCCGTTGTGCTGGCTGGCGCTGTTCTGACTGGCGTCGCTCGGCCCGCCGCCGCTCAAGGGACGGCCGCGCCGAGTGCGGTCCATCAGCCGTCGCCTGCCGCCCTTTTGGTGGCGAGGCAGATATTGGAAATAAAGCATGTCGAAGATGTCTTTAAGCCGATGATCCGCGGGGTGGTGATAAAGACCAGAGACATGTTCATGCAAACGAACTTCATGTGGGGTAAGGACCTCAATGAGATCGCCGCCAATTTGGAAAGGGAGTACAACGCGCGGACGAAAGAGCTTCTGGACCGCGCCGCGCGCATCTATGCCACTCACTTTTCCGAGCCGGAATTGAAGCAGCTCTTGAGTTTCTACCAATCGCCGCTTGGCCAGAAAGTCATTGACGAGGAGCCGAAGGCGCTGGACGAGAGCATGGCCATGGCCGGCTCCTGGGCGGACGATTTTTCCCAGGACGTCATCAACAAAATGCGCGCCGAGATGAAAAAGCGCGGACACGATCTGTAACATGGCGGAGCACGACGTCGATCTTTTCGTCATTGGCGGCGGATCGGGCGGCGTGCGCGCGGCGCGCATTGCCGCCGAGCACGGCGCCAGCGTCATGGTGGCCGAGGAATATCGGCTCGGCGGCACCTGCGTCATCCGTGGCTGCGTCCCCAAGAAGCTCCTGGTCTATGCATCGCGGTTTCATGCCGAATTTGAAGATGCCGCCGCTTACGGCTGGACCGTACCGCATTCATCATTCGACTGGACGACGCTGATCGCCAACAAGGATCGCGAGATCGCTCGGCTCGAAGCCGCTTATGGCGCGACACTGGCGAAAGCCGGCGTCAAAGTGGTCAAAAACCGCGCCACGCTCATCGATGCTCACACCGTTCAGCTGGCGGACGGTCTGCGCGTGCGCGCGAGCTATGTCCTCGTCTCAACCGGCGCGACGCCAAGCTACGGCGATCCGATCCCCGGCATCGAGCACGTCATTTCTTCGAACGAGGCGTTCCATTTGCCCGACTTCCCGCGGCGCGTCTTGATTCAGGGCGGCGGTTACATTGCCGTGGAATTTGCCGGAATCTTTGCCGGGCTGGGCTCGCACGTGACGCTGATCTATCGCGGCGAAAATATTTTGCGCGGTTTCGATGACGATGTCCGCCACCACGTCCGCACGGAAATGGAGGCGCACGGCATTCGCGTTCTCACGAGCTGCAAAGTCGCGGCCGTCGAGAATGCCGGCGGACATTTCTTGGTGCGGCTGTCGGGCGGCAATCACATTCCGGCCGATCGGGTGATGTTTGCGGTCGGACGCGCGCCGAATGTTGCCAAAATGGGCCTCAAAGACGCCGGCGTCGAGATCGCAAAAAACGGCGGCATCGCGGTGGACGAATATTCGCGTACCACGGTACCGAACATCTACGCCGTCGGCGACGTGACGAACCGGATTAATTTGACACCGGTGGCAATTCGCGAGGGCCACGCCTTCGCCGAAACAGTATTCGGCGGCAAGCCGACCAAGGTCGATCATACCAATGTGCCGACCGCGGTGTTCTCGGAGCCCGAAATCGGCGCGGTCGGGCTGACCGAGGCGCAGGCGCGGGAGCGGCTTGCGCAAACCGACATCTACAAGGCGATGTTCAAGCCGCTCAAAGCAACGCTGTCTGGCCGCGACACGACTGTCCTGATGAAGCTCGTGGTCGATGGGCTTTCCGACCGCGTCGTCGGTTGCCATGTCGTCGGCGAGGGTGCGGCCGAAATCGCCCAAGTCGTCGCCGTCGCGGTGAAGATGGGCGCAAAAAAGGCCGACTTCGATGCGACCATGGCCTTGCATCCGACCGCCGCCGAGGAGCTGGTGACGATGCGGAAGAGGTCGGCGACCTACGCGCGCGTGGCGGCGGAATAGTTAATTAAATCGCAGCTTGTCGTCGCGTACTGTCGCGGTTCGGCATGCCCGTGTATAAGGGCGCCGATCGTGCTTGCCCGCTAGTGAGCGGCAGTCGAGGCGATTGGAGCTGCGCACCCATTGAGAGCTTTTTGTTGGGCGTCTTGGGAGCGCGGAAACGGAGAGAGTTTAATGTCCAGGCGGTTGAATGCAGCGCGATGGAGCCCGGATTCCTGGCGGGCCAAGCCGATCGTGCAAATGCCGGATTATCCCGACGCCAAAGCGCTCGGCGAGGTCGAAGCGCAGCTTGCGACTTTCCCGCCGCTCGTCTTTGCTGGGGAGGCGCGCAATCTGAAAAAGGCGTTGGCGCAGGTTGCCGCGGGCGACGCCTTCCTGTTGCAAGGCGGCGATTGCGCGGAAAGCTTCGCCGAGCACGGCGCGAACAACATTCGCGACTTTTTCCGTCTGTTCCTGCAAATGGCCGTAGTGCTGACCTATGCCGCCGCTTCGCCGGTGGTCAAGGTCGGCCGCATTGCCGGCCAGTTTGCCAAGCCGCGCACCTCGCCGACCGAGAAGCGCGGCAATGTCGAGCTTACGGTCTATCGCGGCGACATCATCAACGGCACCGAGTTCTCGGTGGAAGCGCGCACGCCTGATGCGCGGCGGCAGTTGGAGGCCTATCGCCAGTCCGCCGCGACGCTGAACTTGCTGCGCGCCTTTGCCACCGGCGGCTATGCCAATCTGGCGAACGCACATCAATGGATGCTGTCATTCGTCAAGGACAGCCCGCAATCCAAGCGTTACCAGGAACTCGCCAATCACATCACCGAGGCGCTCGGATTCATGCGCGCTTGCGGCGTCGATCCGAGCCTGCACACCGAATTACGCACGACCGATTTCTTCACCAGCCATGAGGCGCTGTTGCTCGGCTACGAACAGGCTTTCACGCGGGTCGATTCCACGACCGGCGATTGGTACTGCACCTCGGGCCATATGGTGTGGGTCGGCGATCGCACCCGCCAGGTGGACCATGCGCATGTCGAGTATTGCCGCGGCATCAAGAATCCGCTCGGGTTGAAGACCGGCCCGACGCAAAAGGCGGACGAGCTGTTGCGCCTCATCGACATTCTCGATCCGGATAACGAGCCCGGACGCTTGACCCTGATCTGCCGCGTCGGCGCGGAGAAGGTCGCCGATCTGCTGCCGCCCTTGGTGCGCGTGGTCAAGCGCGAAGGCCGGCATGTGGTTTGGTCGTGCGATCCGATGCACGGCAATACCATCACATCGGTGTCCGGCTATAAGACCCGCCCGTTCGATCAGATCCTCAAGGAAGTGCGAACGTTCTTTCAAGTTCATGCCGCCGAAGGCACGATCGCCGGCGGCGTGCATCTGGAGATGACCGGCCAGAACGTGACCGAATGCACCGGCGGCGCGCGCGCCATCAGCGAAGAGGATCTCAACGACCGCTACCACACGGTCTGCGATCCGCGGCTCAATGCCGAGCAGTCGCTCGATCTGGCATTTTTGCTGGCCGACCTGTTGAAATCTGAGCGTCAAGCCAAAGCGAAGCCGTTCCCGGCGGTCGCGGCGCTCTAAGCTAAGGTCCGTTCCGGACGGTTTATGCAACGGCAGCGATGCAGGTTGCTGGGTTGCCGGACCGGATGCTCCGGCGTTAAAGCTTGGCCATGAACGAGCGTCCCGCCGATCGTCTTGCCGTTGCCGTGGCGCAGCTCAATCCCACGGTGGGAGACATTTCCGGCAATCTGGAATGTGCGCGCAGAGCGCGCATGCAGGCCGCGCGCGACGGCGCGGACGTGATCGCGTTTTCGGAACTGTTCATTGCCGGCTATCCGCCGGAAGATCTGGTGCTCAAGCCGGCATTCCAGGCCGCCTGCCGAGCAGCGATCGAGGCGCTGGCGCGCGACACCGCCGATAACGGACCCGCCGTGCTTGTCGGCACGCCTTGGGTCGAAGATAGCAAGCTCTTCAATGCCTATGCGCTGCTCGCCGGCGGCAAGGTCGAGGCGATCCGCTTCAAGGTCAACTTGCCGAATTACGGCGTGTTCGACGAGAAGCGCGTTTTTGCTTCTGGTCCTTTGCCGGGACCGGTGAATTATCGCGGTGTCCGGGTTGGCCTGCCGGTCTGCGAGGATACCTGGACCGAATGGGGCGACTACGAGAATGTCGTCGAATGTCTAAGCGAGACCGGCGCCGAACTGCTCATCGTGCCAAACGGCTCGCCATACTGGCGCGACAAGGCGGAGACTCGTCTGAATGTCAGCGTGCAGTGCGTTGCGCAATCAGGGTTGCCGTTGATCTATGTCAATCAAATTGGCGGCCAGGACGAATTGGTCTTCGATGGCGCATCGTTTGCGCTCAATGCCGACCGTTCGATCGCGTTCCAATTGCCGGCTTTCAGGGAAACCATTTTGACGACCCACTGGTCGCGCAGCTGCGGCGGCTGGCGCTGTACGCAGGGACCGATTGCGCGTGCCGATGATCCCGACGAGGCCGATTACGCCGCCTGCATGCTCGGGCTGCGCGACTATGTCGATAAGAATCGCTTCAAGGGGGTCGTTATCGGCCTCTCCGGCGGAGTCGACTCGGCGCTGTGCGCGGCCATGGCGACCGATGCGCTAGGCCACGACCGCGTACGCTGCCTGATGCTGCCGTTTCGCTATACATCGCAGCAATCGCTCGACGATGCCGCCGCGATCGCGCGAGCACTTGGCGTCCGCTACGATATCGTGCCGATCGAAAGCGCCGTGCACGGGCTCGAAGCGGCGCTTAATGGAGTCTTTGCCAGTTCACCGCGCGATGTCACGGAAGAAAATCTCCAAGCGCGCGCCCGCGGCACGATTTTGATGGCGGTCTCGAACAAGTTCAGCCTGATGGTCGTGACCACTGGCAACAAGTCGGAAATGTCGGTCGGTTACGCGACGCTGTACGGCGACATGAACGGCGGATTCAATCCGATCAAGGATCTCTACAAGACCGAAGTCTATCGTTTGGCGCGGCTGCGCAACCGCTGGAAGCCGGCCGACGCCAAGGGTCCCACCGGCGAAGTGATCGTGCAAAATGTACTGACGCGCGCGCCGAGCGCGGAGCTTCGCGAAAATCAGACCGATCAGGACACGCTGCCGCCGTACGAGGTGCTCGATCAGATCCTCGAGCGGCTGGTGGAGCGCGAGGAATCCACCGCCAGCATTATTGCTGCGGGGTTCGACAGCGAGATCGTGACGAAGATCGAGCGCATGCTCTACCTTGCCGAATACAAGCGCCGGCAGGCGGCGCCTGGCGTAAAAGTGACGCTGAAGAATTTCGGTCGCGACCGGCGCTATCCGATCGTCAATCGGTTCCACGATCCGGGTACGCCGGTGCCACAGCCCGACCAGACCATCAGTCAAACTGCAGCCATGGCCAAAGCCGGCGCATCGGATTTCTAAAAAAATCCGCTAAGGCTCTCGGGCGCTCAGCGCGACGGCGACGAGGTCTGCGAGGACGACTGCGACGACAAAAATGGCGGGCCGACGGTGCGGACGGTTCGCTTGGCGGCTTCATTGGTTGCGCTTGACGTTGCCGAAGTGGCCGGCGGATTGGCGCCTGTGCCGGGCTGTGCCGCAGCGCCCGATGTGGTCGGCTTGCCCTGCGGTTTCGGTTGCGACAGCGCCTTGGCATTCTGATCGGTCACGACGATGTCGCCGTTTGCCAAGGTGCTTGAATCGTCGGCATTCTTGAGCGCGTCGGCCCAGCTCTGGCCGGGCCTTCGGCATGAACAAGCGGCGCTGACTTCCTTGCGGTAGTGAAAGGCATTCGGCAGCGCCGTATAGGGCTGGCCGCTGAGCGAGACTGCCTGCTCCATATTCTCGCCCGGATTGCGGAAGGAGTACAATTCCGCCTCGGCGGCCGGACAGAGGCGCTGACAGGAACGGGCGTCGTCGGGGAAACGGCTCGGCACCGTCGAATACGAAATCGGGAAATAAAATCCGTCACACGCGCGCACGCAGACCGTGTGATAGGTGCCGGAGGGCGCGCCATCGCCGCCGGGATTGACGATCGTGCCGCCGCCGAACAGCGCATCGAAGAAGCCTTGCGGTCCGCCCCATGAATTGGCGGCAGCGGTATATTGTGCGCCGCAATTGTTTTGCGCCAATTGTCCGATCAGCGCGCGACGTTGTCCTTCCTGACCGGTATTGCCGTTTTTGAGCTGCTCAAGATCGCTGATCATCCGGTCGAGATTGCCGCGCATCTGCTGGATCTGCGAGGTGATCGGCCCGCACTGTGGCGATAGCGCCGAGAACAATGCAAAAAATCCCTGCCCGGCGCAACCGCCTTTGTGCGCTTGTCCAACGGTGCGGTCGAGATCGGCTTGCTGTTTGGCGATGGCGTCTTCGGTGCGTCTTATCTGATCGGCGCGAGCTGGATCGCCAGCGCCTTGGTTCAATCCGGCAAGCTGGCCTTCGAGGCGCACGCAAATTGGATTCGAGGCCGCCGGCGAATTCGCTATTGGCTGGCGCGGCGGCGGCACCGCGAGTCCTGGCGGAGCGGAAATGGCCTGTGCGCTTGCCGCAGCCGGAATGAGCGCCGCTGCCGCGGCAAGCAAAACCGCCCGCCAGCGGAGCTTTAAACCAGATTGCAAACCCGCTCGGATAAACCCGCGCACGCGCTCGATCATCATTGCCCCAGTCCCGTTGCGCGAAGCGGCGGATCAAGCGCCGCAATGGTGACCAAAGTGTGGATGCTTTCCCGCGTCATTCCGCATCCGGCTGATTTTCCGGACGGGCGCGGTCGAAGGCGGGGAGCGCCAGGCAGGCGCGGTCCACGCCGACGATCTTTGGAAACCGTTCCAGCGGCACTTTCAGTCGTCGTGCATTGTTAACCTGCGGCACGACGCAGATATCGGCGAGCGTCACTTCGGGCCCGCAGGCATAGGGACCAGGCGTGATCAGCTGTTCCAGCGCTTCGAAGCCGGCAATGATCCAGTGATGGTACCAGGCGTCGATCGCGCTTTGCTCCTGGCCCATATTGTTCTTCAGATAGCGGAGGGGACTGGTATTGTTGAGCGGGTGAATATCGCAGGCAATGAGCTCGGCAAGCGCGCGCACGCGGGCACGCGCGATCGGGTCTTGCGGTAATAGCGGCGGCTGCGGATGGGTTTCGTCCAGGTATTCGATGATAGCAAGCGACTGAATTAGAGTGTCGCCGCGCGGAGTAACCAGAACGGGCACGCGCATCTGCGGATTGACGGCGCGAAACTCCGGCAGCTTGTTGTGGCCGCCGTCCTTGATCAGATGAACCGGCATCGTCTCATAGCTAATGCCTTTGAGATTGAGAGCGATGCGCACACGATAGGCGGCGGAAGAGCGGAAATAGGAATAGAGCTTCACATTTCCCCCATGTTCCCCATGCCGGCGCCGTCATGCTTGATGGCCTCGGCCACGAGTTCCGCCGACCGTGCAGTAATCTGTTGCAAGGCGCGATGGAATGCCTCGCGATCATGCGGCGTCAGAATGTCCGTTAGCCGATGGGCGAAATCAAGCGCGTGAGGCGCAAGCTCCTCATAAATCGTCCGCCCCGCCGCCGTCAGGGAAAGAAAAGATTCGCGCATGTCGGCGCGATTGCTGCGCCGCGCTATGAGCTTGCGCTTTTCCAGGAGCGCTACCGCGCGCGACACCTTGGTCTTGTGCATGTGCGTGTGCGCGCCAATCGCTTTTCCCGTCATCACGCCGAACTGGCCCAATGTGACCAGCACGCGCCATTCCGGAATGCCGATTCGATAGCGGCGAGCGTAAACACGCGACAGCGCCTGCGAGACCAAGGTAGCCACGACATTTAGCTGGTAAGGCAGGAACTGTTCGAGCTTCAGTGGCGCCTGTTCGCGGACCGCCGGCGCGATCGGCTTGTGCCGGAGGTCGCTGCGCAGGGCATTTTGGCCGGTCATCGCGCGAACATGAACGAACTTAGGGGCCCACGCAACGGCGGTCGGGCCGCATTACGCATGGGTGCGCACATAGCTCCGCACATGGCTATACACATGACCCCGCACATGGCTTCGGTGCGCCGAGCAGAGAAATACAATCCCGGTTTCCGGTGTTTGTACCGGTGCTAAGCTATGCTGGGCGCCGCTGGGAAAACGACGGCGCCGGATAGCGAGGGAGGTAACATTGTCCGATATGACGGCACCGCGTCCAATGGTTCCCGCTTTCACCGGGATCTATGACGCATTCGAGCCACTGGCTCTACCGTTGCTGCCGGTTGTCCTGGGGCTGATCTTGGTCCCGCACGGCTGTCAAAAACTGTTCGGCTGGTTCGGCGGCATGGGCTTCCAGAAGTTCACCGAGCTGTTCGACAAACTGGGCTGGCATCCCGCGGTTTTCTGGCTTTCTTTGGTCGCAGCAACCGAATTTCTTGGCGGACTGATGCTGGCATTCGGCTTTCTCACCCGTTTCGCAGCGGCTGCGATCTTCATCTTCATGCTCAATGCGATTTGGTTCACGGGAAATACCGGCGGATTTTTCTGGAATAAGAGCGGGCTGGAATACCCACTCCTGATCGGCGCCGTCGCGTTGGTGTTCTTAATTCGCGGCGGCGGCAAATACTCGATCGACCGGGCGATCGGCCGGGAATTGTAAGCGGGCCGCGCGCGACCGAGCGAGCGGGGATGCGACTGGCAGCGAATGTCCACTAGCATTCGCCGCTTTCGCTTTCCGTCTTAATTTAGCGCGAACACTCGATCGCGACCAATGCGTCGCAGCGGCTTCCTATGCAAGCGGTGGTGGCGCTGGCTGAAATAGCGCCGGGAAAATCGTCGCGCTCGACCTTTCGGAACGAAAGCGCCTGCGTGTATTCGTGGGAGTGGCAATAGGCGTTCGCCACCGTGACGCCGCAGCCCGCATTGGAAGCCAGGCAGCGGTCGACGCCGTAATCGTCGGCGTCATTGGCGATGATGAAGATGTGTCTCTCGGCTTGGGCGGCGCCGTTGAAAAGCAAGGCTACAACGGTGACTACGGCGAGCACGCAACGCATAGTTCCCCCACTCACGCGATCGGTAACTGCAATGAAGCCGTTTGCCGGCTTGCCATTGACCATGCGGTGGCAGGGTTAAAGCTTCTTTAAGCGGTTTTTCGGCTTAACACATTGTTAACAAACGGCTTTTGCGGATGGCCACCGGGCCAAATCAATGACAAATCAAGCGGATTCGATGTCACTTTGTTCTGGTCCCAGGGGGGTCGGAATAGGGGGCCCCGGCCGACATCGCCTGGACGGCGCTCTAAATCGATGTCAGGGGCATAAGAAAAGGGCGGGGTCGGCCCCCGCCCTTCCCCTCCGTGATGCGATGATCGATCAGGCGGCCTCTTTCTCTTTCTCAGCCAGCACCGATTGACAGAGATCGGCGAGCTGATGGGCGAGGGTGAGGTACGAGGGCGGGCTGGGATCGTCCTTGATCTCGGCGAAGTGAAAGTTGGGATCGTCACGCATCGCTTTCAGGGTCTTGATGGAAAAAATCCAGACCATCGTTTTATTCAGCATCATGATTAGGCTCTCCTTGAATCGCTAATGGCCGGGGCTCTCCCGGCCATTTCCTCTGCGATTACGAAAAGCCTATCCACGACGCCCGATGCTGTCTCAGGTGTTATTTTATATGTACAATCATCGAAAAAATGGCGGCGGCCGAGTGGGAAGCCTGGGAGCAACTGCGGGAAATCCAATGACCCGGAATTACAGCAACTACTGCTAGGACAGTATCGCGCTCGTCCGGCAACTGATGCGATCAAGAACTGAGATAGGC
>JBASAH010000192.1:0-4402 GCA_049650505.1 Xanthobacteraceae bacterium | reverse complement strand
AAGCGATGCGGATCGCGTTCCAGATAGAAACGGTCCTTAAACGTTCCGGGCTCGCCTTCGTCGGCATTGACGGCGAACAGGCGCGGCGCTGGTTCACCGCGCACCAATGACCATTTGCGTCCGGTGGGAAAGCCCGCGCCGCCCAGACCGCACAATCCCGCATCGCTGACGATCTTGATGATCTCGTCGCGGGTACGCGTCCCGGCAAGGCACGCCTTGAGAAGCTCATAGCCGCCGGCGCCGCAATAAGCTTCGAATGGAGTCGGCGTCGGATAAACATGTGGGTGCGGCAGCTTCCCAGCGACTGCCGCTACTTTGGCGGCATCGGCCTGGGTGACCTGGACATGGCCGACGGCGCAAACCGGCGCACTATCGCAGGCGCCCATGCAGGGCGCGCGGACGACGCGCGCGCCAGTGCCGAGCTTTTTTGGTAATTCGGCAAGAAGCCGCTCCGCGCCATTGAGCGCGCAGGACAGCGAATCGCAGACGCGTACCGTCACCGTTGGCGGCGGCGTCTCGCCTTCCTTCACCACATCGAAATGAGCGTAGAAGGTTGCGACCTCATAGACCTCGGTCAAAGCGAGCCGCATTTCCTGCGCCAAAGCGGCGAGATGCGCGGCCGAAAGATGACCGTAGCGATCCTGAATCAGGTGCAAATGCTCGATCAACAGATCGCGCCGACGCTCGCGCTCGCCAAGGAGCGAACGAATTTCCTCAAGCGCGCGTGGCTCGATTTGGCGGCCCTTTGGCGTGCGCGGGCCCCGGCGTCGGCCGTCGCGCCCGCCCTTTTCGGGCGACAATGTTTGCGGCGGCTCGGTGACGGTCATCGTTTCCTTTTAGAACGCAAAAACGTCAATGGGAACAGGGCGCTGCATTCAGTTTGCCGCGCTCAGAACAAGCCGACGATGCGGCCATCCGGGCCGAGGTCGATCGAATCTGCCGCCGGGACCTTCGGCAGTCCGGGCATGGTCATGATCTCACCGCAGATCGCGACAATGAATTCGGCTCCCGCCGACAGCCGGACCTCTCGCACATTGATGACGTGATCGGCCGGCGCGCCCTTGGCGTCCGGATTGGTCGAGAAGCTGTATTGGGTCTTGGCGACGCAGATCGGGAACTTGCCGCAGCCCATTGCCTCGAAGCTGGCGAGCTGATCGCGCACCGACTTGT
The DNA here is from genome assembly GCA_049650505.1 of Xanthobacteraceae bacterium. Taxonomy (GTDB): domain Bacteria; phylum Pseudomonadota; class Alphaproteobacteria; order Rhizobiales; family Xanthobacteraceae; genus BOG-931. The sequence goes on along the minus strand of JBASAH010000192.1, from coordinate 3,232 downwards.
CCGCGGTAACGTCCTTGGCGCGGTAGATTTCCTTGGCGATCGTGCGAATCTTTTCGAACAGCGGCATATCGTCGGGATAGAGGAACTTGAGTTTGCTCCTGCCGCTTTCCGCGATCTTCACGACAGCGCGCGCGACATCGGCAGCACCGGCTCCGCCCATGGCCCAGTGATCGGCCATTAAAGCTTCCACGCCAAGCGCTTTGCACTTGTCCTGAACCAATTTGATTTCCGCCTCGGTATCGGCGGAAAAGCGATTGATCGAGACTATCGGCACAATGCCGAATTTCTGTATGTTCTCGACGTGGCGCTGCAGATTGGCCATGCCAGCTTCGAGCGCCTTGAGATTCTCAGTCTTGAGATCCTCTTTTTTAACTCCGCCATGCATTTTGAGCGCGCGGATCGTAGCGACCAAAACCACGCAATCGGGCGCGATGCCGGACTTGCGGCATTTGATGTCGATGAACTTCTCGCCGCCGAGATCAGCGCCAAACCCGGCTTCGGTCACCACGTAATCGGTAAGCTTGAGCGCCGTGGTCGTCGCCAGGACCGAGTTGCAGCCGTGCGCAATGTTGGCGAACGGGCCGCCATGGATGAAAGCCGGGGTCCCTTCCAGCGTCTGCACCAGATTGGGTGCGAGCGCCTCTTTGAGAAGGACAGCCATGGCGCCATGCGCCTTGAGATCGCGGGCACGAATCGGCTTGCGGTCGCGCGTATAGGCGACGACGATATTGCCAAGGCGATTTTTCAGATCGTCCAGATCGCGTGCCAGACAGAAAACAGCCATAACCTCCGACGCAACGGTGATGTCGAAACCGTCCTCGCGCGGGTACCCATTGGCTACCCCGCCGAGCGACGAAACGATCGAGCGCAACGCCCGGTCATTCATGTCGAGCACGCGCCGCCAAGCGATGCGACGTGAATCGATGCCGAGCGCATTGCCGAAATAGATGTGGTTATCGAGCAAGGCGGCGAGCAAATTATTCGCCGAAGTGATGGCGTGGAAATCGCCGGTGAAGTGCAGATTAATGTCTTCCATCGGCACGACCTGCGCATAGCCGCCGCCGGCGGCGCCACCCTTGACGCCGAATGATGGGCCAAGCGATGGCTCGCGCAGGCAGAGCGTCGCCTTCTTGCCGATATGGTTGAGTGCGTCAGTGAGACCGACTGTGGTCGTCGTCTTGCCCTCGCCAGCCGGCGTCGGAGTGATGGCGCTCACCAGGATGAGCTTGCCGTTCGGCTTGTTCTGCAGCGATTTGATGAAATTCATCGATACCTTGGCCTTGTAGTGGCCATAGGGTTCGAGGTTCTCCGGCACGATGCCAAGCCGCTCGCGTGCGATTTCGGTAATCGGCCGCTTCTTCGCGGCCTGCGAAATTTCAATGTCGGATTTCGGCGATTGATGTTGCGAGGCTGGCATCTGTTGAGGGTCCGTTGCTGGAAGAAAAACGCGGTGGGTGGAAATTTTTAGTTTTTCATGCCCGCCTTGCGCCGGACATGACACGAACGTTCATGTGAATCTGACTTTCCCTTGGAGATTAACCGACTTCGCCCACTCGCCGGCGTCAATCTTCTTGCCATCGGCAGGCTGCACGCGCGAAATCTTGAAGCGCCCGTCGGCGCAAACGACCGCGAAACCATCCGCCTCGATACCGACTATCTCGCCGAGCTTGCCGCCGATACCCTTCGGATCTTTCGCCGGCAGCGGTTTGGCATCGAAAATCTTCAGTTGTTTACCGTCTAGCGTTGTCCATGCTCCGGGCGCCGGATTGCAGCCGCGGATCAGCCGGTCGATCTGCTCCCAGGGCTTGCCCCAGTCGATCCTGGCATTGTCGGGGCCGCAGCGGCCCTCGTAAGACGCTTTGGACTCCTCTTGCTTGATCCGCGGCGCCTTGCCTGCCTTCACCAGATCGACGGCCTCAAGCATCGCATCGACGCCCATCGGGAATAGCCGATCAAAATAGACGCTGCCGAGCGTGTCCGTCGGACCAATCGGCGTTTTCTTCTGGATAAGAATGGCGCCGGTGTCGAGACCGTTGTCCGGCCAGAAGATCGAAAGCCCGGTCTCCTTTTCGCCTTTGATGATCGGCCAATTGATTGCGCTTGCACCGCGATAGGCCGGCAGCAGCGAAGGATGATATTGGATCGAGCCGTGCGTCGGGAGGTTGAGGAATTCTTCCGGAACAAACAGCGTCACGAAAGCCATAACCTGAAGATCCGGCTTGAGCGCTTTGAACTCGTCCCACACTTCCGGTTTTTTGTACGACTCCGGCTGATACACCGGAAGTTTAGCGGCGAGCGCCGCTTCTTTCAGCGGATCCGCCTTCGCGCCGGGACGTTCCGGCGCGACGTAAGCAGCGATGACGTTGTCGCCTCGTTTGAGTAGCGCTTCGAGCACCGCTTTGCCGAACGCCTGCTGGCCATGAACCACGATACGCATATCAATTCCTCAATTCCGCGCCTGCCCGCGGCGGCGGGCATCCAGAACATTTTGTGAAGCCGCCCCGGCGCTCCGATTACGCGAGCCGAGCGGTTATTGACGTTACGCTGCCTCGGCCTTGGCCGGTTTGTCCGGCGCGGTAATTGCCCCCGATTGTTTGATGTCCCCTACTTCCTTCTCGGAATAGCCGAGTACTTTGCGCAAGATTTCATCTGTGTGCTCGCCAAGCAGCGGCGAGCGCCGCACGTCGGCCGGCGAATCCGACATCTTGATTGGATTGCCGACCGTCAGATATTTGCCGCGCTTCGGGTGGTCGACTTCGACCACAGTGCCGGTAGCGCGCAGCGATTCATCTTCGGCAATCTCCTTCATCGACAGGATCGGACCGCAGGGAATGTCATATTTATTCAGAATCTCCATGGCCTCGAACTTGTTCTTGGTTTCGGTCCACTTCTCGATCGTGTCGAAGATCTTCCGCAACCGGGGCAACCGGGCGGGCGGGGTGGCGTAGTCCGGATCGGTTTTCCATTCCGGCTTGCCGATGACGTCGCAGATCGCGCCCCAGACCGGGGTTTGAGTGATGAAATAAATGTAGGCGTCCGGATCGGTCTCCCAGCCTTTGCACTTGAGAATCCAGCCCGGTTGGCCGCCGCCGGAATCGTTGCCGGCGCGCGGCACCGCATCACCAAACGGCACGCCCTCGCCGTATTGGCTGTATTCGGCGAGCGGACCATGCTTGAGGCGCTGCTGGTCGCGCAGCTTGACGCGGCAGAGGTTGAGCACGCCGTCCTGCAT
>JBASAH010000191.1:0-2483 GCA_049650505.1 Xanthobacteraceae bacterium | reverse complement strand
GGCCTTTTCATGTCCCTCGCTGGTTCGATACCTTCGAAGCACAAATTGTCCTTCCTATGGCGGATGTCGGAATCTACGGGGCAATGGCGGCGATCCAGGAGTCGTCAATGCTGAGGGACGACAGCGGAAACGGTGGAGGTCGCCCGAGCTCGCCTCGGAATGTCCTCGGCGACCGGCTTGACGTCTGCTCGACGGAGCCCAAGACGGGCTGCTTTCGTGACGGTTGCTGCAACACCAATGGAGAAGACGTCGGCAGCCACACGGTCTGCGCCGTAATGACCGCGGCGTTTCTCGAGTTCTCCAAATCCTGCGGCAATGATCTTTCGTCGCCGATGCCCCAATTCGGCTTTCCCGGCCTGAGGCCCGGCGACCGCTGGTGCTTGTGTGCACCCCGCTGGCGCGAAGCGATGGAGGCGGGCTGTGCGCCCCGCGTGGTCTTGCGGGCCACTCACGAAGGCGCCCTCGAGCACTGTTCGCTCGCCGATCTCAAGCGTTTCGCCCTGGACCTCGCCTGACTTCGACCATCGCACCCGGCGCGCGCATGCCCGTGGAGGCGCGAGAGTGGATGACGAGGGTCGAGGCTAATGTCTGGCGTCAGCGGCGTGAGGGCTCCAAATTAGTGACCGACGACGTGCCGCCACACGAGGTCATCGACCAAGCTGTCCATGCTCCTCTTGTTCGGGCCGCGGTCCATTTCGAAGCTGCGCGCGGCAGCCTCAAGCCGCTGGGGGAGAGTGGCCGCCATGGCCTCGTAGATGCGTTGCTCCGCATCCTCACCCGCCTCGGCGCGCAAGGCGTTCCATCCGGCGCGGGCGTCGGCGACCGCCTGAGCGGGCACGCGGACGCTGCAAGGGCCGACCGCAATGTCGATGCCGTCCTTGAGAGCCGCGTTAGCTTCCGCGAGGAAGAAACCGCTGTCGTTTTGAACCTGGGCCATCGGTGCGATCTCTTATGTCAGGTCTCTCCCATAGTAGGCCGATGGATCGCTCGCTTGCCTTTGCAGGCCAAAGACTTGCTAGCGCGGGTCGCTGAGATGAGGTCGAGGATCGACCAGAAGAACCGTGAAGGCCGAGATTTGGGGTGCGATTGGGACAAGAAGGCACCGCCAGGCAATATGATGTGGTCGGAGCCCGCGTGCTCGCGGAAGTCCTCTTGGCGCGTCCCACACGTGGCGGGATGGCCTCGGTAAGCACGGCTGAGAGACCCGAAGCCATGAGCGATCGCGACCGAAGCGACGGCAAAGTGAGCTTGCAAAAGCCGCGGAATAGCGGCTTCCAGCCGTCACCTCACGGAATAGACAAGATTCCCTGCCGCCCATAAGCTCCGCGAACATAGCAGCGGATGGTTCCGCGAGTGGGGAGGTCGGCATGGCAGAACGGTTTGGATCAACTTGGACGCGGCGAGCCTTTATCGCCGCCAGCTTGGCGGCGATGATCGGCACCGGACCGGCCCTCTCCGCCGAGCCGCTGAAAGTCGCGGCGATCTTCTCTACCCCGATCGAAGAGCCCTGGGTCAACCAGATTCATGTCGCCTTGCAGCGAGCGCAAAAGGAACTCGGCATCGACTACAAATGGGCCGAGAACGTCCAGTCTTCCGATTATCAGCGCGTCCTCCGCCAATTCGCGCGCGACGGCTACAGACTGATCACCGGCGACGCTTTCGCCGCGGAGGACGTTGCCAGGCGCGTGGCCAAGGAATTCCCCGATGTCGCGTTTGTGTTCGGCTCAGGCCAAGGGCCGGCCGAGCCGAACTTCAGCGTCTATGACAACTGGATTCACGAGCCTGCCTACCTGTCCGGCCTGATCGCAGGCAAGATGACCAAATCGAACGTGGTCGGCTCGGTCGCCGCGATGGACATCCCGGAGGTCGACCGTCTAGTCAACGCATTCTGCTCCGGCGCCAAGGACGTCAATCCCAAGGTCAAGTGCAAGGTCACCTTCATCGGCTCCTTCTTCGATCCGCCGAAGGCCAAGGAGGCCGCGCTGGCTCAGATCGGCGCCGGCGTCGACGCGATCTATGCCGAGCGCTTCGGCGTCATCGAGGCGGCGAAGGAAAAAGGTATCATCGCCTTCTCCAACATGTCAGATCAATCCTCGCTCGCGCCCGACACGGTGATCACCGGCCCGGTATGGGACATGTGGCCGACGATACAGGCGGCGATCAAACAGGTGCAGGCCGGGGTGTATACGGCGCAGGATTTCGGATCCTTCTCGCTGATGGCCAAGGGCGGCGCCAGCCTCGCCCCCCTGCATGACTGGGACAAGAAGCTTCCCGCCGGCGTCAAGGATGCTGTGCTCGCCAAGCAGAAGGACATCATTGAAGGCAGTTTCCGCGTCAACGTCGACGAGAGCACGCCGAGGTCAGAATAAGGAGGAAGACTGGCGGGTCAGCTGACACATCGCCTCTTCCCCACCCGCGATGAACGCGCCGCTTCTTGCCATGCGCGGCATCTCCAAGCGCTTCGGCGCGGTGCAGGCCTGCGC
>JBASAH010000190.1:0-1803 GCA_049650505.1 Xanthobacteraceae bacterium | reverse complement strand
CGGCATTGCCGACGCCGACACTTTTCGCCGGCGTGCCGAGACATTCGCAAAGTCCCGCCGCTTGCGTCGCGGCAATGCCAAGCGCCCAAACTAGCGCTTCGGTGTTGAGCGCCAGCAGCTTGCCGCTGCCAGCAGCGGCGCCGAACACGCCGCAGGTCGCGGTGATGTGCCAGCCGCGCCGATAATGGCTCGGCGACATCGCGAGCCCGATCCGGCATTCGATCTCGTTGCCGAGCACCAAAGCGAGGATGAGATCGCGGCCGCTCACGCGCCTGGTTTCGCAGAGCGCGAAGAGGGCAGGGGCCACCGGTGCGGTCGGATGGATCACGGTCGGCACATGGGTGTCGCAGAAGTCGAGCACATTGGCGCTTGCGGCATTGAGAAACGCCGCGCTGAGCGCATCGGCGCGCTCGCGCCGCCCGATTACCACCGCCTGCTGGCCGCTGGAAAAAGCGGTCAACGATCGCAGCGCGGTTTCGATCGCCGGCTCGCGGCAGCCGGTGAGCGCAACGGCAAAAAAATTCAGCAACGCACGCTTGGCCTCGTGCACGACCGGCGGCTTGAGCGCATCCCATTTTGTTTCGGCGGCGAATTGCGCCAGCCGTTCGGTCACACCCGGATCGTGCGGCATCTCACCCCTCGTGCAGCGGGGCGAGCATCGACCGCCGCGGCCAAAAGTGCAAGGATGCGGCGCATGCGAATGCGAGCTGTTCGATTTAATTGGAGTGAATGATGCAAAACGTTCTCATTACCGGCGCCGCCGGCGACATCGGCTCGCGGCTGCGCAAGATTTTGCGCGGCGTCTATCCGCATATCCGGGCGAGCGATATTCGCAAGCCCGCCGATCTCGCCGCCGGCGACGACTTTGTCGCCGCCGATCTCACCGATCTCGCCCAAGTGGAAAAGGCCGTCGCCGGCATCGAAGGCATCGTCCATCTCGGCGGCCATGCGGTGGAAGGCTCGTGGGACATCATCCTCAACGCCAATATTATCGGTTGCTATAACCTGTTCGAGGCGGCCCGCCGCGCCGGCGTCAAGCGCGTGATCTTTGCGTCGTCCAATCACGCCATCGGGTTTTATCCGCGCAGTCAGCGCATCGGTGTCGAGGGCCGGGTCAAACCGGACAGCCGTTACGGCGTGAGCAAGGCGTTCGGCGAAGCGCTCGGCTCGCTCTATGCCGACAAGCACGGGCTGCGCGTGACCTGTCTGCGCATCGGCAATATCGCCGATGCGCCGGCTGACGAGCGCCGCTTGTCGATCTGGATCAAGCCGGAGGATCTGGCGCAGCTGGTGCGCATCGGGCTCGAGCACCCGGAGATCCATTTCGAGATCTTCTACGGCGTCTCCGATAATGCGGCGAGCTTTTGGGACAATAGCCGGGCGCAGAAATTCGGCTATCGGCCGCAAGGCCGCGCCGAGGACTTTCGCCAGCGAGCTTTGGCCGCGCAAGCGAAGCTGCCGCCCGATCCGATTGGCGCGCGCTACCAGGGTGGGCCGTTCTGCAGCGCCGAGTACGACGCCGATAAGAAATGAGTCTTTTCCCGGACGTAGTGCGTAACGGCTTTGACGCTTATGAAATTCCTCGTCACCACCGGGCTTGACCCGGTGGTCCATGCTGAGATCAAGCCCGCGATTTTAGGGAGGTTACTCCTCAGCATGGATGCCCGGGTCAAGCCCGTGCATGACGAAAAGGAAAACTTCAGGCGGTTTTAACTACACCCGCTCCACGGCGCGGGCCGGTACTGGCGTCAGGCGGTCACTTTGCGCCGCGAGCCGCTGATAGCGCTGCCGGCTGCCGAGGAG
>JBASAH010000189.1:0-2682 GCA_049650505.1 Xanthobacteraceae bacterium | reverse complement strand
CCGCGGCGCGTACAAGCATCGCACAGGCGCGGCTCGCCGCCGGAGCATATGCCGGCCGGCTTCGGGCGGGAGTCGGCGGAACGCAACGCACCTTCGAAGTGCTCGATTTCGAGACACAGGCCGGCAGCGCCGGCATCGTCGTGGATGCGACCGAAGCCGAAGCCATGCGCAGTGCGCTGACGCGATTGGCCGACGCGCATCGCCGCACCCTCGATCAACTGTCTACGGGTGTGGCGATGTTTGAAGCCAGCCAGCGGCTGACCTTCTACAATGACGCCTATCGGACCTTATGGAATCTCGAGGTCGCCTTCCTCGATCAGCGCCCCACCGATTCTGCCGTGCTGGAAACGTTGCGCGCCGCGCGCAAGTTGCCCGAGGAACAGAATTTCCGGCAATGGAAGTCGGAGCTGCATGACGCCTATCGTACTGCCGAGCCGAAAGACCATACGTGGCATCTGCCGGACGGGCGAACCCTGCGGGTGGTTACCACGCCCAATCCCGACGGCGGCGTGACTTATTTGTTTCACGATGTAACCGAGCGGCTCGATCTTGAACGCCGTTTTGCGGAACTGATCCGTATTCAGGGAGAGACGCTCGACAAGCTCGCCGAAGGTGTTGCCGTATTCGGCAGCGACGGGCGAATGCGATTGCACAACGCGGCCTTCGAGCGGATGTGGCGGCTTGCCTCACGCTCGCTGTCCGACCGGCCGCACATCGAGAAAATCTCCACATTGTGCCAGCCGCTATACGGCGATGCGCCGGCCTGGCGCGCCTTGCGCGATGCGGTCACGGCGATCGACAGCCGCGAGGCGACGCTGGGCCGCATCGAACGGCGCGACGGCAGCGTCATCGATTGCGCAAGCGTGCCGCTTCCCGACGGCGCGACTTTGGTGACGTTTCACGATGTCAGCGATTCAGTCAACGTCGAGCGCGCGCTGCGCGAGCGCAACGAGGCGCTCGAAGACGCCGACAAAATCAAAGTCGATTTCGTCCATCACGTCTCCTACGAGTTGCGCTCGCCGCTCACCAATATTATCGGCTTCGTTCATCTGCTCGGCGATCCGGGAACCGGTCCGTTGACCGACAAGCAGCGCGAATATCTCGACTACATTACCGTTTCCACCAACACGCTATTGGCCTTGATCAACAATATTCTCGATCTGGCGACAATCGACGCCGGCCGTATGCAGCTTGATCTAAGTTCGGTCGATATTCGCGAGACAATGATGGCGGCGGCCGAGGGTGTGCAAGATCGCATGGTGAGCGGCGGCGTTACGCTCGACATCAGCGCGCCGAGAAACATCGGCAGCTTTATCGCCGACAAGCTGCGGCTGCGCCAGATTCTCTTCAATCTTTTGGCAAACGCCTTGAGCTTTTCTCCGCCCGGATCGATCGTCACGCTGCGTGCGGAACGCCCCTCCGATGCAGTTGTTTTCTCGGTGACCGACACGGGTCCCGGTATCCCCCCGGACATGCTGAAAAAGGTGTTCGACTGGTTCGAAACCCATGCCCTCGGCTCGCAGCATCGCGGCCCCGGAATCGGTCTTTCCCTGGTCCGTTCGTTCGTAGAATTACACGGCGGCGAGGTGACGATCGATTCTGCCGTGGGACAAGGCACCACCGTCACATGTACCTTTCCTCTCGCCGAAACCGCCAACCTGACCGCGGCAGAGTAGCGAAACCCAGATGCTTCTGACGGCGCCGGGCGGCGCAAGCTTTAGCGTGACCTTGCCGGACGAGGAGGCGACGCGGCGCTTTGCCACCGATATCGCCGGCGCCCTCGAACCCGGCGATCTCATAACGCTATCCGGCGACCTCGGCGCCGGCAAAACTACTTTCGCCCGCGCCCTTATTCGCCATCTCGCCGGCGACGAAACCATCGAGGTGCCCAGCCCGACTTTCACTTTGCTGCAAATCTACGGACTGCCGCGATTTGGCGTCGTTCATGCCGACCTCTATCGGCTGACTAGCGTGGCCGAACTCGCCGAGCTCGGTTTCGAGGATCTGCCGGAGGGCGCTGTCGTTCTGATGGAATGGCCGGATCGGGCCGGCGGATCGCTGCCTCCAAATCGCTTTGACATCGCTTTCACGCTGGCGCCCGGCCTCGGCCCCAATGTTCGCCACGTCCGCTACACCGGTTATGGCGAATTTGCGCCGCGCGCCGAACGCATCTCTTTGGTGCGCAGCTTCCTTAACGAGGCCAGTTTCGGCGAAGTGCAACGACGGCGCATGCAAGGCGACGCTTCGACGCGCATCTTTGAACGGCTTGCATTGGATAACCGAACCGCCGTTTTCATGAACGCGCCGCGCCGTCCCGATGGTCCGCCGGTCCGGGACGGCAAGCCATACAGCGCCATCGCCCATCTCGCCGAAGACGTCGTGCCATATGTCGCGCTTGCGGTTGCGTTGCGCCGGCTCGATCTCTCCGCCCCCGAAATCCTGCACGCCAATCTCGATCGCGGCCTGATCCTGATGGAGGATCTGGGTGATGAACGCATCGTCGCTGGCGATCCGCCGGCGCCAGTCGAAGTGCGTTACGCTGCCGCGGTCGATCTTTTGGCATCGCTGCATGCGCGCGATCTGCCAACCCGGCTGCCGGTCACGGCCGAGCTCGACTACCGTCTGCCGCGCTACGACATCGGCGCTTTTTTGATCGAAGCCGAGCTGCTGCTCGACTGGTAT
>JBASAH010000188.1:0-2114 GCA_049650505.1 Xanthobacteraceae bacterium | reverse complement strand
TGCGGTAATCCAACCTACGGGCTGGATTGCTTCGTCGCGGAGCTTGTCGTCGGGCCGGCCACCGGGCCCGGACCCGTTGGCTCCTCGCAATGGCAGCGGGATGGGTCTTTGATGCGCCAGATGGTTTTGGTCGGCTTTCTGCAGGCGCAGAACTGCACCAATCTCGCGAGTTCGTGGCGGCACGCGCAATCGCGCGTCGACAGCTGGTCGCCGGACTTCTACCGGCACATCGGCCGCGTTCTGGAAGTCGGCAAATTCCATCTCGGCTTTTTCGATGATCGTTTGTCGATGCCGGACATGTATGGGCGCAATCATGCGCATACCGTCGCGCACGGCATCCGTTGCGTGAAGCTCGACGCGGTGACCGTGCTCACCGTCATGGGCATGGCGACCGAGCGGCTCGGCCTCGGCGCGACCTATTCCACGAGCTATTACGAGCCGTTCCATGTGGCGCGGGTATTCGCCACGCTCGATCTGATGACGCATGGCCGCGCCGCTTGGAACGTCGTTACCTCGCTCAATGACGGCGAAGCGCAGAACATGGGCCGCGATGAAGTGATCGGCCATGATCTGCGCTACGATCGCGCCGACGAGTTCATGGAGATTGTGCTCGGCCATTGGGACGCTTGGGAAGACGACGCCATCGTCCAGGACAAGGCGAGCGGGTTGTTCGCCAAGCCGGAAAAGGTGCATCGCCTGGACTATCAGGGCCGCTATTTCCGCTCGCGAGGCCCGTTCACGGTGCCACGCTCGGCGCAGGGCCATCCCGTCATCATCCAGGCCGGATCGAGCGGCCGCGGCAAGGCCTTCGGCGCGCGCTGGGGCGAGGTGATCTTCGTCGTCTATCCGAACATTGCAGTCGGCCAGCGCGACTATGCCGAGTTCAAGGCCGAGGTGGCGCGCTTCGGCCGCGATCCCAACCAGGTCAAAGTCACGCATCTGATCAATACGGTGGCGGCGGCAACCAAGAGCGAGGCAGAGGACAAATGGGCGGAGATCAAAAAGCTGCCGCTCGAGATCGACGCGCTGTCGCTTCTTTCCGAGGCGCTCAACTTCGATTTTGCCAAGAAAGCCATGGACGAGCCGTTCACCGATGAAGAATTGCACGGAATGTCCGGTCTACAGGGGATCCGCGATCGCGTGCTCAGCGCCAAGAAAAATCCGACGGTTCGCGACTTCATTGAAATCAGCGGCCGCGGGCGCGTGCACAATCCGATCGTTGGCGGGCCGAAGGAAGTAGCGGACCAGCTTGAGGCATGGTTCGCGGCGCCGGCCTGCGACGGTTTTGTACTCTCGGCTACCCACGTGCCGGGCGCTTACGAGGACTTTGTGCGCTTCGTCGTGCCGGAACTTCAGCGCCGCGGCGTGTTCCGCAAGGAGTTTACCGGCACGACATTGCGTGAAAATCTCGGACTGCCGATGCCGGCGATCGGGGCATGGCGCGCAACCTCATGAGCGGAAACTATAATCTCAATATCGTATCGCTGTTAGGCCCGCGCGGCAGGCAATGGGGCGGGGTTGGAACAACTTTTAATTGGAACGAAATCTTTTTGTCCGAGTTTGCATGCGCGAATCAGGTCGGGGTCTCAGATGGTGCGTTCGGCTTTGGTCTTGGCGGCAATTTTGTTGGCGGCCGCGTTACCGACACAGGCAAGTGGGGAACCCCGCAGCTTTTCAGGACTTTGCGCCTTTTATCCAGGGCATGGAAACGGCCACACCGCGGCGCATCGTACGCTGCCGTTCGGCACGCGCGTTCGCGTGACCGATCCGAAGACCGGGCACAGCGTCACTGTGCTCATCAACGATCGCGGCCCTTTTGGAAAGCATCGCGTGCTTGACGTGTCGCCAAGCGCAGCGCGCGCGCTCGGCATGGTGAGCCGCGGCGTCATTTTTGTTCAGGCCGAGGTACTTTGAAGCCAACGCGCCTTCAATTTAACCGCAGCTCGGTGATGTGACGCGGGTCGGGCTTGAGCTCGCCCTTCTCGACGCGTTTGACGAGGTCGGTGAGCACGGCATTGGCGCGGCAGGGTAGGCCGGCTTTTTCGCCTTCGCGCACGATTAGTCCATTGAGGAATTCGATCTCGGTGCGGCGGCCTTTCTGCATGTCCTGACCC
>JBASAH010000187.1:0-1842 GCA_049650505.1 Xanthobacteraceae bacterium | reverse complement strand
GCCTCGTGCTCGTTGCCGCGTTCGCGACCTTCATCGCTGCTGGCGGCGAACGCTGGCACCGCATCGCCGCCGCGTTCGATTGGCATGGTGTCGGCGTGCTGGCCAATTTCCGTGTCGACGCGTGGGTGACGCCGCCGGCCTATACCGGCAGGCCACCGATCATCCTGCCGGGCATTCATCCGGGCGAAACGACGGCAGCGTCGATGCAAAGCGGCGGCCCAATCAGCGTGCCGGTGAATTCGATTCTGGTGGTGCGCGCGACCGGCCAAGTCAAATTCGAACTCTCCGCCAATGGCGGCGTCACCGCATCGGAGGAAGCCGCGCGGTTGCCGGCGGGCACCGAGCAGCATCGCTTTGTTATCACCGCAACCGGCGCGGCGACGCTGCGCGGCGCCGGAGAGAAACTGGTCTGGCCGTTCAACGCCGTTCCCGACCGCCCGCCGACCATCGCGCTGACCAAGGAACCCGAACAGCAAAGCCGCGGCGCGCTGTTGTTGTCGTACCGGCTGGAGGACGATTACGGGGTCGCCGAGGCGCAAGCGAGTTTTGCCCGCAAACAGGGAGACGGCGCCCGGGAGGCGCATCCGCTCTTCGGTCCGCCGGATTTCGCGCTGGTCCTGCCGCAGGCGCGCACGAGGAACGGCATCGGCCAGACGATCAAGGACCTCACCGATCATCCTTGGGCCGGCGCCGACGTTGTCATGACGCTCGTCGCGCGCGACGACGCCGGCAATGAGGGCAGGAGCGAGCCGTTCGCCATGCGCTTGCCCGAGCGCGTTTTTACCAAACCTTTGGCGCGGGCTTTGATCGAGCAGCGCCGCAATCTGGCGCTCGATGCGCAGAACCGCCCGATCGTCCTCACCGCGCTCGATGCGCTCGGCGCGGCGCCGGAACGGTTCACGCCGGAAGCCAGCGTCTATCTCGGCTTGCGTTCGATCTACTGGGCGCTGGACCGCGCCAAGAGCGACGACGATTTGCGCGACGTCGTGCGGCGGCTTTGGCAAATGGCGGTCGGCCTCGAGGATGGCGACATTTCCAATGCGCAGGAAGCCTTGCGCAACGCCGAAAACGCGCTGCAGCAGGCGCTCGACCGCGGCGCCAGCGACCAGGAGATCAAGGCGCTGATGGATCAGCTGCGCGCCGCCATGGACCGCTTCATGCAGGCGATGGCGGAGCAGCTGAAAAACAGCCGCGAGCTTGCCCGCCCGCTTGACCCTAATACCCGCATGCTCAGCTCGCGCGATCTGCAAAGCATGCTTGACCGATTGGAAAATCTTGCACGCAACGGCGCCAAGGACGCCGCGCGCCAGCTTCTGCAGCAGCTGCAAGAGATGATGGAAAATCTGCAGATGGGCATGCCCGACATGAATGACGGCGACGAGGACATGATGTCGGCGCTCGACGAGCTCGGCGACATGATCCGTCAACAACAGCAATTGCGCGACCGCACTTTTCAGCAAGGCCAGGATCAGCGCCAGCGCGGCGCGCCGCGCGAGGGCAAGCCGGGCCAGTCGCAACCCAAGGGAAATTCGTTTGGCGAGTTGCGGCAAAACCAGCAGGCGCTGCGCGATCGGCTGAACAAATTGCTCGACGAGCTGAAGAACCGCGGCTTGGGCCAGAACCAACAGAACCAGCAAGGCCAGCCCGCTCCCGGCCAAGGACAGGGTGAATTGGATCAACTTGGCCGCGCCGGCGAGGCCATGGGCGATGCCGCCGGCAATCTCGGTCAGGGCGATGCCGATAGCGCGGTCGACTCGCAAGGCCGCGCGCTCGATGCTCTGCGCAAGGGCGCGCAGGGACTGGCGCAATCGATGCAGCAGCAGATGGGGCGCGGCCCCGGCC
>JBASAH010000186.1:0-3609 GCA_049650505.1 Xanthobacteraceae bacterium | reverse complement strand
GCGCGGCGCTGCGCGCCGCGTTTGGCGAATATCGCGCGCCGACCGGCGTCGGCACCGCAATGCGAAATGACGCCGAAGGGCTCGATGACATTCGCGCCGAGGTCGACCGCGTCTCGAAAAAGCTCGGCCGGCGGCTGAAACTTCTGGTCGGCAAGCCCGGACTCGACGGCCATTCCAACGGCGCCGAGCAAATCGCCGCCCGCGCGCGCGATGCCGGCATCGACGTGGTCTACGACGGCATTCGCCTGACCGCCGATGCGATCGCCAGCGCTGCACTCGAGAAAAAAGTGCATATCGTCGGGCTGTCGATCCTGTCTGGCTCGCACCTGCCGCTGGTGCACGAGGTGATGGCGCGCTTGAAGGAAAACGACGTGACGCAGGTGCCGGTCGTGGTCGGCGGCATCATCCCGCCGCGGGACGCCAGTGCGCTCAAAGCTGCCGGCGTCGCGGAAGTCTACACGCCGAAAGATTTCGAATTAAACCGCATCATGGCCGATCTGTTGCGCATCGTGGAACGCGCTGCGGATCGGGCGAAGTAGCACACGCTCCTGTATCAAGTAATTCCAATAAGCCTACTTTCTAGGCTACGGATTTTCGGGCATCATGATTTGAACGATGGGGGGGCGTGCAATGTTAAAGACTAGGGCTTGGATAGCTGCAGCTGTTGCCGCGGTTGTCGTTGGCGCATTCGTCAGCTTGGCGGTTGCTCAGAATGATTTGAATCCAAAGAACCGGCAGGAGTTAAAGCGAGAGGACGTGGCGGGCACTAACATGGAGATCATCATCTCCGTGGTCGAGAACCAGCCCGGCGAAACCATCTCCCGTCACATTCATCATGGTGAAGAAGCATTTTACGTGCTTCAAGGAGCAACGCTCGAAACATCAGACGGGAAACAAATCAAACTGCCGACCGGGGCAGCCGCTTTAAACCACCGCGACGTTCCACATGCCGGACTGAAGGTCGTCGGCGATACACCTTTCAAATATCTGGCGGTCCATATTGTGGACAAAGGGGCTCCGCTCTACGACGCTCCGCCGAAATAGATTAAAGCCGCTCAGCCGTTGTATCCCGATCTGAGGCCATCGGGCTCGTGCGGCAACAGACCGTTTTCGGTCAAAGCCGCGCGAAACCCGATGCGGCAGTTAGATCCGCAGGCCCGAGTTGGGGCTACAGCGCGACCTTAATGGCCCGCTGTCCGGATGCCGTCGGGACCGCCGGTGACTTTGAGCTGGCCATTCACTTTCAGGCTTTTGCCGTTGAAGCTAACGACGGCAAGCGCGTTATCGACCATGCTCTGCGCCAGCAGCGTCTTGCCGTCATGGCTCCAGGCGACGCCTTGCGGCCATTTGCCGATGTTTACTTCGGCGACCTTAGCAAGCTTGGCGCCGTTGACGCTGAAAACGACGAGCAGACCATGATCGTTGTAGAACGGATGGCTTGGCGCCAGATTCGAGCCGTTCTGCGGGATCACCGCGAGAAACCTGCCATCGTCTGAAAACGCCAAGTCTTCAATGTATTGCCCAACGTCAACGGTACTGACGATGCGCGGCGCTTTTCCTGTTAGATCGATGACATTCACCGGCATGATGTCGCCGGCATTAGCTCCCTGATTGCCGACGACCGCGATGTCGCCTTTGGGGCTGACTTCGATCGCATAGGGTCGATGGCCGCCGGACATGATGCGTTTGGTATCGGTGACCGTGCTACCGTCAACCGAGAGAACCGAAATCCGATGATCGCCGTCACAGGTGACGAGGGCAGTCTTGCCGTCGGGTGTGAAGGCCACAGCACTTGGACTCGATTTCGGATCGCCGAAATCGATTTTTCCAGCGGCAGTCAATTTGTTGCCAGCGATCGTAAAGATGGAGACGGTGCCTTCGTGACGATTAGCGACCAAGGCCAAGGTACCGGCTTTGTTGATCGCCAGGCCATTCGCTCCAAGACCCACCTCGAGTGTCGCGATCACGGCCGGCGGTTTGGCCTTGAGATCGATGACCGAAAGCCGGTTGTCCGGTACCTGTTTTTTCGGGTCGGCTGGATCGAGCTTCATGCTGGAGGCGACCAGCGCAAAGGATTCATCGGGCGCAACGGCCACGTTTTGCGGCGGGCCGGCTACGCTCGACGGCGCCTTGAACTCAGCAATGATCTTTGGCGGCGAAACGCCGAGGTTGATGATGGTGACGGTGTCGTCGACCGGGTTCGCGGGAACACCGACCACGCCGTTGACGAGGGCGACCTTGCCGTCATTCGACGACACCGCGATTTGTGCCGCGGCATTGAGCGAGAGTAATGGAAGAGCGGTGATAGCGCCTGCAACCATGACCGCGTAAATTTGTGAACAGGGGTGTTTCATAGTTATTCCTCCCAGCCCGGTATTTTTTTGGCGACCCCGAGCACAGCGAACGCCTGATATGGATTATTTAGCAGACCCAACAATCGATCAAGCACGACGGCTGAAGTTCAGCTTGGGTTACTAGACGTCGCCATCGCCGCGCCGATGGCCTCGCGCAGCACGCTCGGGCTGAGCGGCTTGTGCAGGTAAGCGTTCATGCCCGTGGTGTGCGCCGCTTCCTGATCGCCGGGCTCGCTGCGGCCGGATATTCCGATGATCGGCGTCGCGCCGGGCTTGCCGCCAAGCGCGCGAATGCGTCGCGTCGCTTCCAATCCGTCGATCCCGGGCAGCGTCACGTCCATGAGCATTGCGTCATAGCCGCGCACCGCCGCCGCCACGGCTTGCTCTCCGGACTCGACGAAATCGACCCGATGGCCGAGCTCGGTCAGGATGGTGTTGAGAATGACGCGCCCATAAGGATTGTCCTCGGCGCATAGGATCTTCAGACGGCGAGCCGGCAGTGCGCTTTGGCGTAGCGGCACTCTCTCTTGCGCCTCGGCCGGTCCGATCGGCATCATTGCGGAAAAATGAAAAGTCGAGCCGCGTCCCGGCGTGCTGGTGACCGTCAGATCGCCGCCCATGCGCTTGGCCAAGATTTTCACCACGCTCAAGCCGAGGCCGGCGCCGCCATAGCGGCGGGCGATATCGGCGTTTGCTTGCGCGAACGGTCGAAACAGCCGCTTTACCTCGGCGCGCGAAAGACCGATGCCGCTATCGCGGACAATGCAATGCAGATGCGCGCGTCCTCGCCCGGCCGGATTGGCGCGCGCTTCCAATTCCACCGAACCTTGGGCGGTAAACTTCACGGCATTGTCGATGAGATTTTCCAATGCCGCGCGCAGCCTGACCGCATCGCCGATCAAGCGCTCGGGTAGATCATCCGCGACCTTTACCGCCGCGCGAAGCCCCTTGGTCTGCGCTCGCACCGCCAATGTCTCGCCCAGCGCCTCCATTAGACGGCGCGGCCGAAATACCTCCTGCTGCAAAGTCAAAGCGCCGGCACCGGCTTTGGCGCCGTCGACCATCAAAGTGGTCAGCGCGGCGAGATGCTCGGCGCTGATTTTGATGTCCGATGCCCATTGTCGTTCGCGCTCGCCGAGGTTGGAGCTTGCCAGCAATTCGCCAAGCGCGAGGATACCGGTCAGTGAGGTGCGCATGTCATGCGCGAAGATCGGCAGCGCACCGGCACCCACTGCCCGTGCAGGCCGCATAGCCC
>JBASAH010000185.1:0-24007 GCA_049650505.1 Xanthobacteraceae bacterium | reverse complement strand
CATTAATAATGTAGTTCGAGATTCGAAACGAGATGCAAAAACATCCCTGGTTTATTAGCGAAAAGCTCTGACGGAAAAATCGATCAAAAACGATGTTGCTATAGCCGCCTTCAATGAGGAGTTGAAGCTTCTGGACGGCCTCTCTTCACTTCCGAGCAGCATGGTTGGCGCGATGGGAATGCAGCTGACGAAACAGCTTCACCAACGCGCGGCCGGTTTGACAGGCAAAAGTCAAACCCCCTGATGACTTTCCAACCCTCATGATATCGGGGCGCGTGGCTCATGAAGGGCCACGCGTTTGGTCCCCGCGCGGGCAAAGAATGGCCCGCGCCGGGTTCGCGCGCTTTTCATGGCGGTAATTCAAACCTGAATGAGCAAATTTATGAACAAGATCACCAAACTGAAAGACCATGTACCCGTCACCGAATGTGCGAGTCCGTGGGGCGAAATTGCTACCGAGCACGGCAGCCAGACGCTCTTAAAATACATTAAGGGCGAATGGTTTATCGGCGAGGACGAGGTGCCGCTTGGCACCAAATACATCGCCTTCATCGACGAACTAGCTTGCGGCTTCATCAAGTTTAATGACGACGACGCGCCAGACGTCCGCCTTGGTAAAGTGAAATTCGGCAAGGACAAGCTGCCGAAACGTGACGACTGCGGTGACGTCGATCAAGCCGAATGGGACGTCGGCGATGACGGCAAACCAGCAGACCCGTGGCAGCCGATTATGCAGTTGCCATTGTCACCGGTGGATCGTATCGGCGAACTGGTAGTGTTCTCTGCGATTGGCACGGGTGGCGCTCGATCAGCGATTGCTGATCTATGCGGCATCTACGACCGTTCGCCGCGTCACGGCCTCTTGCCGATCATCGCGCTCGGCACCAGCAGCTATAAGCATAAGAAATATGGCACGGTCCATGTGCCGGTGCTGAGGCTCGATTCCTGGCATCGGACGGCACCGGACCTCAGTGATGAAGCTGAGAATCCAGGTGCCGGTCTCGATGACGAAATTCCATTCTAGGGACTTTGGCCGGGGGGCTGTTCGCGCAACCCCCCGGCTGTTTCTCACTTTGAGGACGTGCGGTGAACATCAGCCTCAAATCCATTGCGCATATACTCGGCGGCGAGCTTCGAGGCAATCAAGTATTGGCCCCGGGCCCCGGCCACAGCCGCGAAGATCGTTCACTATCAATAACGATCAGCGACAGCGACCACGATATTGTCGTCCACAGCTTCGCTCACGACGATCCTATCAGCTGTAAGGATTACGTCCGCAAGAAATGCGGTATTCAATTCAAGCCAAATGGCAAACAGCACTTTTCCGAAGATGATATCACGCGCGCCGTTATGGCGGCGACAGAAGCCAGAGCGCCAAAATCGAAGCCAATCGCTACCTATGACTACACGAATCAAGAGGGCCAGCTGCTTTATCAGGTGCTTCGTTATGAGCCGAAGACTTTCAGGCAGCGACGCCCGAACGGCAAAGGCTGGATTTGGAAACTGGAAGACCGCCGCGTCGTCTATAGATGGCCGGAACTATGCCGATTTCCCGACGCAACGATCTTCGTAACTGAAGGCGAAAAGGACGCGGACCGCCTTTGGTCGATAGATCAATGTGCGACGACTGTCGCGGCCGGTAAATGGACCGACGAATGCGTCCAGGCGCTCGTCGGACGCGACATCATCATCCTGCAGGATAACGACGACGCCGGCCGCACGAAGGCTCAAGAGGCCGCGAAGCTTCTACATGGCATCGCCAATGCCGTGCGCGTCGTTTCGTTGCCGGGATTGCCACAACGCGGTGACGTCAGCGATTGGCTCGATATGGGCCACAGCAAAGGAGAACTCATTGGCACATGCTTCGATGCGCCACTGTGGGAGCCACAAGCGGAGGCAGCAAAACCGGAGAACAAACCGACCACTAATGAGCCGCTGGCGTACCGGAGACACCGCGACCGAACGATCCATGATTGGGACGATCCGGATTGGTCGCTCCTAGATACGCAGCGCGGCAGCCTCCCTGACTTTCCGCTTGCGGTGCTTAGCCCGAAGCTGCAGGAGGTCATCAGACGAACGTCGAAGGGTGCTGGTGTCACGCATGCTCATGTTGCCGTCCCGCTACTCGGCATCAACTCTGGGCTGATCGGTTATTCGAGGCGGCTAAGGGCGACAGCCTCATGGTTCCAGCCGGCGACCTGTTGGACGGCACTCGTCGGCTATTCCGGCACCGGCAAAACACCGGGTCACACTGTGACGCGGCGAGCGGCGAAGGAAGTCGAGCAGTCACGCAAGAAAGATGAGGAAAAGCGGAAGCGCTACCACGAAACTAAAAGGCTTGCGGCCAAGGCCGCGCGCGATAACTGGGAAAAGAAAGTTAAGGAGGCAACCGAGGCCGGGGTGCCGCCGCCCGACATGCCCGAGACCGCCGTCGACCCCGGCAAGTACGTTCCGATCAGACTGATAGTCAATGACGGACGATCGAGCGGCTAGCTGAATTGCTGCAAGCCCGTCCGCATGGGATCGTGTTGGTGCGCGACGAACTGGCCGCGCTGTTCATGAACATGTCGCGTTACAGCGGCGGCCAGGATGATGAGTTCTGGTTGGAGTCGTGGAATGGCGAGCCGCACACCGTCGAGCGCATGGGCCGCATGCTCTCGGTCGATCATTTGCTCATTGGCGTGGTCGGCGGGATGCAGCCCGACAAATTAGTTGCGTCTTTTGAAGGCGATCACGATGGCAAATATGCGCGTGTGCTATTCGCTTGGCCGGATGAGCCGGGATGGATTGGGCTTAATAACGACGCCACTGAGATCGACACCGACATTCAGAACATCATTTCCCGCATCCTCACGCTGGCGGAGTTCACCCAGGAGGGGCGGCTTGTATCTCACTCGATCGGCCTCGACCCTGAGGCTGCAGCGGAGTTTGCGCAGTTTGCGCAGTTTGCGCACCAGGAGAAAAATGCATTCGAGGGACGGGAGCGGGAATGGTTCGCCAAGGCGACCGCCCATGTGCTGCGGCTCGCTAACACCCTGACTTATGTTGAATGGGCGCTAACCACCGACACCGTCAAGCCGGTGATCGTGAACAAGGCCACCGTGCAGGCGGCGATCAGGCTGGTTCGCGATTACTTCTGGCCGCATGCGCGGGCCTGCCTACGCCTCATCGGCCTTATGGAAAGGTACACTAACGCAAGGCGGGTACTGCTTTGGATCCGGGCCAAAGGAAAGATTGAGGTATCGCGAGAGGAGATCCGGCGCGATGCCCTATCGCAACGGCTGGACGCCACTGAAACCACAGCCTTGCTGACAGCGCTGTGTAAATCCGGCTGGTTGCGGGAGGAGGTCACGGAGCCAGGCCCACAGGGCGGGAAGCCGGCCCACAGGTGGCTGGTCAATCCAAAATTACTTAAAGACCCCGTTGCGGAAACTGCGCTAACTGCGGAAACCCTCTCATGAGGCAGGTTAGCGCAGTTTCCGCAGTGACCTTCTCTAGGAGAAATCGGGCGCGGCGCGGAGCGGTGTTGCCGGAACCGATCACCATTGCTGAGTGGTGGAAAAAGCGCATGAGTCTGCGCCGTTCGATAATTCCTCCAGGCTCTCGGCCACCTCGGATGGGGCCAGATTGGGAGCTGCCGCAGCAATGACGCGCGCCATCCCCTTCACGCAAGGCCCTGTTTACACCATGGATGCGGCGGCCGAACGGCTTCACAAGAGCCGGCGCTGGTTGCAGGATTGGTTGCGGGACCATCCGGTCGATAGCCTGGGGCAGCCGTTCTACAGCCCCTTGGGGCGCACCAAAACATTTGACGATAACGACCTGAGCCGCATCCGTTCGGCGGCGATGGAGGACGAACGATGCCGCTTAAACTCTTCCCGCCGCGCCCGCCCAAAAACGCGTCGTGGACAATTCGCGGGACCTACTTCGGTGTCCGCATCAATCGAAGCTCTGGCGCTCGCACGCAATCACTCGCCGAGAAGGTCCGCAAGAAGCTCGAACGGGACATCGAAAGTGGTGCGCTTGCCAGAGAGGAAACCACCGGCTTTGCGGCAGCAGCAGCGGCATACATGAAGGCGGGGGGCGACAATCGATTCCTGCGTCCGCTGATCCTGCACTTCGGCAGTCAGTCGCTCGACAAGATCGATCAAGTGGCGATCGATAACGCGGCGGCGGACATTTACCCGGACGCGAGCGCGGCCACGCGCAATCGGCAGGTCTATACCCCGATTGTTGCGGTACTGAACCGCGCCGGGATCGAGCGGCGCGTCAAGCGGCCGCTGGGCTGGAAATCGCCTAAGAGCGTATCGTGGCTCACGCCCGAGCAAGCCTTTGCGGTGCTGGCGTCGGCGGATGCGATTGATGCTGAGTTCGGCTTATTCCTGCGGCTTTTGCTCTACACCGGCATGCGCTTGGGCGAGGCCATATGGATTAAGCTGGCGCAGCTCGATCTGGACGGAAGCAGCATCTATCTGCCTAAGACCAAGAACAGCGATGCGCGCCAAGTGCATCTCACGCCCGAGCTGGTGGTCGCGCTGGCAAATCATCCGCGCGGACTCGAGCGTGGTCCGAAAGAACGTCTGATCCGCTTCCACATCAGCGGCCACTTGCGCGACATGCTGACTGAGGCGATGGCGGCCGCCGGCGTGTCCTTCCCGCCGCGCCAGCGCGGCTTTCATCTATTCCGCCACACCTGGGCGACCTGGATGCGGCGCTATGGAGGGCTCGTCGGGCTTGCTTGAGACCGGCGCGTGGCGGAATCGCTCGTCAGCGGCGCGCTATGAGCATCTGGATGCGACCGAGGAAGCAAAGAAGGCCAATCTGCTGCCGGTAATGGGCAAGCGATGATGGCGGGAAACCGGCGGGAAATGAAAAATAATCAAACAAATCAAAGTCGAGACGTCCCTTCACACGGGAGAGGTCGTAGGTTCAATCCCTACAGCGCCCACCATTTGCCGCATCCCAACGATCACTCTATTTTGCCTGAAGGTCGTTGGTGAGCGTCCTTTTTCCCGTTATGCAGGCCAGTAACTCGTCGCCGTCGATTTTGTGCCCTGCTTGGTCTTTTATTGAAACGTTTACGAGCCCCGTTTCATACATCTGACGTGCTTTGCTAAGCGCCTCGTTCACGTCGTTTGCTGTTTCCGACACGGGACCGATAGCTAGACCTAGAGTATCGCTGGTGACGGTGTATGCCATAGAAAATGTTGCCCCGATCTCGTTATGTCTCGCCAAACCACCAAGACGAGTTCAGCTCATAAAGCAAAAATTCCAGATCTTCGATGCCGCCGCGAGCGCTGATATAGCGCGGGTTTTGTTCTACATCTTCGTGGTCATCTTCCTGGTACTGCTCATTTTAGGCTTGCTGGTCGCACGGAGAGTTTGAGAGCGCTGCTAGTCTTCACGGCAGCAGTCCAATCGCGTTCAATTTCCCGCGAAGCCGCACTCAGTGCGGCTTTCGCTATTTGCTCGGGCCGTCTCTGCCGGCGAGAAACACATCATGACGGGGAAAATTAGCAAACAATCCTGGTCGCTGCGCGAAATTGGTGGCCAGCACGTCTGGGGGATTGCCCGCGATCCATTGCGATAGATCGACTGCCTGGTAGGTTCCGGAGTTCAGCCCGATCAGAATACGCGCCGGACGCTCGCCGATATTTTCGATTGAGTGACCATAGCCCTGCGGAATGTAGCCAGCGTCCCCTTTCTCCAAAGTCTCGACGCGGAAACGGCCATGCGAGCCAAACATGGTAACGGCCACCTGACCATCGATGATGTATTGCCACTCATCGGCAGTGGGGTGCCAGTGCAATTCGCGCAAGCCGCCTGGATCAATTTCGAGAATGGTGCCGGTGACCGTAGTCGAGATCGGGAAGCTCGTGGCATCGACCCGCCACTCGCGGCCGCCCCGATAGGTGGCATGGGGCACCTGGCTAAGCAGACGATATTTATGCGTCTGCGCCGGCAGCTTCCAACCTTGCAACGGCGTGGAAGGCTGCTCGGGCGGAATCGCGCCGCGGGCAAAGTAAACCTCCTGCTTTGGGAAAGTGTCGAATGTCGCTTCCGGCACACCAAAGTTTTTAGCCAAAAGCGGCTTGGGCACATGACCAATCCAGTCGGTGATGCTGAACGTGCCAAATTCGGAAAAATATCCGTTATCAAAGATAAGAATGAAATGGCAGGGCCGCGTGCCAAGACACTGCAGCATATGGCCATGCCCGCGGGGGAAATACCACACGTCGCCTGGATCGAAATCGTTGGTCTCGGCCGCGCCCTGCGGATCAATGACGGTGGTGCGAACGCGACCCTCGGTGACGTAGGCCCACTCGGCCGCCGTCGCATGCCAGTGAAGTTCGCGCATCGCTCCCGGTTCGAGCCGCATGGAGACCCCCGCGATGCCCTTGGAAATCGGCAGTTGCTTCACGGTTGCCTCTTTGCCGTAGCTATTGCCGATGACTTTGCCTTCGGATTTCTCCAAGGCGAATTTGAATGTCGGTAGCTCGCCGCCGGACAGGAGCGGATCGGGGACATTATTCATGAAGCTCAAATCGCCGGCCTGGGCCGGCGATGCTGCGGCGAAAGCTGCCGTTGCGAGGCCAACGCTGGCGATTAGAACATCGCGCCGCTCCACCTCGGACATTCAACTTCCTCCCTTTAGTAATGCGCGCAAACACTTGGTATTGAGGCTACACCATCGCACTAGCCAGCACCAACGATCGCCGCAGGAACTAACAAGCAGAGAAAGCGTTATTGCTGTTGCGGTTTTTTAGGAGATCACGATGCGAAAATTTACCGTTTTAGGCGCGCTTGTCAGCGCAGCAATGTTTGCACTCTCTGCGCCGCAACCAGCCGGCGCTTTCATTAGCAATCAAAACGTCATTGCGACTGCTGCCCATGCAACGACAAACACCATAGAAGTGAAGCGCTCCCCGCAAAAGGGAACTTCGCCTGGCTGGCATCACGGCAAGAAAACGGGATGGCACGGCGCATCAAGGCCGCCCGGCCAAAGGTGACCGATAACTCGTCTCAAGTCACAACTTGTTCGCCGACAACGTATTACAATTCGAAACCGAGCCCGAATTGAAGCCGTTGAGGAACCAGCGCTTGCGCTGTTCGGAACTGCCGTGGGTGAATGAGTCCGGCACGACATAGCCTTGCATCTCTTTCTGCAGCCGGTCGTCGCCGATAGCCGACGCAGTCTGCAACGCCTGATCGAGATCGCCCGGATCGAGGAATTTGTGCTTTTGCTGCGACCGGTTTGCCCACACGCCGGCGAAACAATCGGCCTGCAACTCGACGCGCACTTGCAATGCATTGGCCTCGGCACGGTTTGAGACTGCCTGCTGTTCTTGCATCACGCGGGGAAGAATGCCGAGCTCATCCTGCACGTGATGTCCGACTTCGTGGGCAATCACATAAGCTTGCGAAAACCTGCAGGCGCTCGCATCTGAGCAGGCGCCGAATTTACGCTGCATGTCCTCGAAGAACGAAGTATCGAGGTAAATGCGCTGATCGCGCGGGCAATAAAACGGGCCCATGGCGGAGCGGGCGAAGGCGCAGGGCGTGGGCTCGGAGCCCGCGAACAGCCGCAATTTCGGCGGATGGTAAGTCCGCCCGCTGGCGGTAAAGATTTCCGTCCAGCGGTCCTCTACGTCGCCCAGCACAAGCGCGACAAACTTTCCCGTCGGGTCGTTCGGCGTACCCGCGGTCACCGGCGGAGCCGGACTAGTCTGCTCCGACGGCGGCCCGCCGCCGAGCAATATCTGAGCGCCATTGAGCAGCACGCTGGGGTCGATGCCGAAATACCAGCTGATCAACGTAACAACGATGATCGTTCCGATCCCGAGACCGCCTTTGCCACCCGGCATGCCGCCACGGGACGCGCTGACTTCGCGATCATCCTCGACGTTGCTGCTGGGACGGAAATCATCGGTGCGCATGCCTTACCCCTTGGGAAGCCTGCTCGACCGCGTCCGCGCGGCTGTCACGCTCCTCTTCGTGGAGTGAAATGATGCTACCACACTTAGTATGCAAGCCGCGCGCGCGTCGATCACGCCGGTTCATTCGCAAGGTTCATCTCGATGGCGAGGTGAATCAAGCCGGCCCGCGCCTTTTGAAACCAAAAGAGTCAGCGGAACCAATCACCGACTACCAGCGTCTTCCCCAACGTCGTCGGCCCCAGCCGCCGCCAACCAGCCGAAGCAGCAGGAGAAGCACCACGGCGCCTATGAAGGCGTTCAAAATCAACGAGATGATGCCGCTGCCGAGGTGGACACCGATGCGCGGCAGCAGCCAATCGCCGATAAACGCGCCGATGAGGCCCACAATCAGATCGCCAATCAATCCGAAACCGCCGCCTTCCATCACTCGGCCGGCGAGCCAACCGGCAACAATGCCGACAATCAGGATGACCAGTAGACTTTGATTGGACAGATACATGGCCGCTCCCCCCAAAAGCCAATGGTTTCATAATCTAACGAATGCATTGGGCGCCGACAACAGATACCCACCGCGATCGCCGTGCGCGGGCGCTTACCTTTCTCACCCCGAGCCGTTCCTTAACGTATGCAATTATTCGGCCTGTGAGATTCCTATTTCCTTGAGCGCCAATCGGCCAATCTGAACCGGGTCACGCATGCCGGTCTGCCCGATTTCAATGATTTTTTTGGCAAGGAGCTCAGTGAGCGGGTCGGAGCGGTCGGCCAATTTGAGGATGCAAAGGCAGTCCTCATAGGCGGCGACGAGCCGGCCGATATCCTCGGGTGCAAATGCTGAATTCTGCAATAGCCGGTAGATCGCCATGGCGCGCGCTCCATTCGCCAGATTCATTCTAATAGGCGGGAGCGAAAGCCATCCCCATTGCCACCACGCGGCCGGCAACCGTGCGTTATTTACACCCGATCGATGAACGCAGCCTGAATTTAACAGCGTTTAAATGCGTCAAAAGACGCAGCGGCGGAGTTAGTTGCCCAAAAGAATCAAAGTCGGGACAACACCCCGAACTCCAACGTACGATGAAATCGGAGGAACGATCGGCCGGAGAGCGTGTTTCGGGCACAAACCCGCTTTAACGCTCCCGGCCGAGAGTAAAACGCATCAGCGCGGCGCCAGTGCCGTATCGCTTATTCTCCTGACCGCATCGTCGGCGAGCTTTGTCGATACCTCGGATGCGCGGCGTGCGCTTTGCAGGAGAGCCTCGATATTGTCGCGGACCATACGGGTCTGAAGCGCCATGCATTCCTGAGCCGTACGGCAGCCAAGGAGTTCCTCGAAATGTTCGAGATTTTCCTCGATGCGATTCTGCATAAATCGCACCCATTCTCCGGAGACATTTTGTAGGCCGTCGACGACAAAGGTCGAGCTCTCAATCAGGGCCTGAACATTCCCGGCCGACTGCTGCATGGTCTCTCTTGCGGTATCGCCGGTCAGCCCGAACAGTTTTGAGAACTGATCCACCGATCGCTCCGCTATCCGGGTCGCCGCATCACTGCTGTTGCGCCAGGTGCTGCTGAGAGTTTCGGCATTGCGCCGGAAAGCCTCGGTTCCGGCTCGGGCAGTACGCTCTGCTGCATCTGATACTGTGCGGCTGGTCTGCGACGCTTGCTCGGCCGCCCTTCGGGTCGTCTCATGCATCGATTCGCTAGAATCGCGTTCAACTTGGCGCGGATTGGCCATTCCATCCTCTCCATTGCAAGGGGTTTGTGTCGCCTCAGATTTAAAGAGATATAACCCCAGCCATTTTCATTTCCAGATAAATGTTTCCGCGCGCCCATCGCGTCATCGCATTCAACAATACCAAATTGGAAAATTGGAACGCGGCGCCGAAATTGTCATGCCAGCTCAATACGTGGTGGAGAAGTAGACCGGCCCTTTTCCGACGAAACTTTCTAGCCGGCGCGGTGCGGCGCAATGCCGCGAATCTTCAGCCCGCGCAGCGCTGCGCGCCAACCCAGTTGCAAGCAACCGTGGAAATCGGATCCGCAGCGTGATCCTTTTAGTGGCAAAATCTCGGCGCGAGTTTTGCAAAGTTCCTTTAGCAAAGCCTCTTTGATTTGAGCGACTCCGGATGCCGCCGTGTTGGGAGACGACTTAAGTGGCCTAATAGCCGCGATACGGCTTGCACTCGCCACCCTGGATCGTATAGCGGGGCGGACAACCGTTCCAGGTGCGCCATCCGCCGCCGACGGAACCTCGATAGGGCTGACAGAAGCCGCCTTGCACCGTATAGCCCCGCGGGCAGCCGTTCCCAGTTCGCCAGCCATTGCCGTAGCCATACGGCGGCGGACCATATCCAGGCGGCGGGTAATAGTACTGTGCATTGACTACCGCCGTGCTGCCGATGGCTGCAGCGCCGATCAGACCGGCCGTCAAAACGATTCTTGTTCCTACGTGCATCGCAAAGCTCCCAGCTCTTCACCGCGCTGCTTAGCATACACTCGGCTTCATTTCGCCCGCCCGAACCCGCCGCAACACGCTATTTTTTCGTTGTCGCGATCGATTCCTATAGGCCCGATTCCTATATGCGGAGGTGTCGATGCAGGCCGATCCTTGGAGCCGAGCGGCGTTAGCTCTTCAACGGCGGAAAGTCTCGCGAAAACACGGGGTGTTTTAGAAATTCTTTGGGATCGTAGTGCCAGAACTGACTGACGTCGGGATAGCTCTTGATAGTCGTGTTGATCAGCTTACCGCCCTTTTTCTCTACTCTGCGAATATAGACCGTGAAAGTGAGATTGCCGTATTCGTCAAACCTCACTGGTCCACGCGGAGTCTCGGCCAGCGAAACCCGCTTGATCGCGGCGATTAATTTGTCGGCATCGGTGTCGCCGTCGGTCGCCTGGAGCGCGGCTTCCAGGATTTGCCCATTAACGTACAGTGCGGCCGCATAGAAGCCGATCGGAACATCAGCTCCGAAATACCGCTGCATCGAGGCAATGAAGCGATAGTTTGCATCGGTGGCCAGATCGAGCGTGTAGGGGATTGAATTTACGAGCCCGATCGCCTCATCGCCGAAGTTGCGCATGATGCTGTCATCGGCCACGGTCGATCCACCGAGCAGCGGCAGGGTGAGCCCTTGATCGCGATATTGCTTGATGAATTTGAGAGGATTGGCGCCGGCATAGACCAGCACCACGACGTCTGCCTCTTTCGGATCGATTAGCGCCAGGTATGGCACGTAATCCGGCGTATTAAAGGGCGACCATAGCTTCTCGACGAGCTTGCCGCCGCTTTTCTCAAAAACCGATTGGAAGCCACCGACCTGCTCGTAACCGAATGCGAAGTCATCGCCGGCGGTGATCGCCGCCTTCAGCTTCATCTCTTTGCTGGCATAGTCGGCGAGCGGGTAGAGGCACTGTGCCGAACTGTCCGAGGTCCGCACTTGGTACGGGTCGCGATGCCGCTGAGTCAAATCCTCGGCGCCGCCAAAGCCCATGGTCGGCATCTTATGCTCGCCGAGATAGTCCTTGATCGCGAGCCATTCGAAGGCGGCGAGCGGCCCCATGATGAGATCGACTTTATCGCGCTCGACCAATTCGATCGCTTTAGACTTGGCTGTTGCCGGCACGCCCGCGGTGTCGGCGACGAGGAGTTCGATCTTGCGACCGGCCAATGTGAAGTTCTTGTCTTTGAGAAAGCACGTGATCCCATTCCTCAAGATGAACGCCTCCGGCGGCGAGCCCGCCGGTTTTCACTGTCATGAGCCCGATCTGGACCGGCCTTTGCTGGGCCGCGGCAGGTTTCGCCAACCCGGAAATCCCGGCAGCGGCACTAGTCGCCGCCAGAAATCTGCGTCGGCTTAGTCTGCTTGGCATGAGCTCATCCTCCCGTATCGCCGGTCTTTGGCCCGTTCCCTAGGGTCACAGGCTTTTCCGCACCTTCCTTGTAGTTTTAGGACCCTGACGATGCGCGCGCCTGGCCGACCGCGCCTGGCATTTCAGGCGGCGTCCTCAGACTGGACCGCAGTTTTGGATTTCGCCCAATAGTCCGGTTGCGTTTTCGTCGCGCTGAGATCCTCGGCGGTTGCAAAACCAGGGGCCATCGAAGCAGACGTGCCGGCCAGCACTTGATGATGCTCAATGTTGAGTAGCCGCAACCAGCTTTGTTGCCCGAGCGTAAGCCCGATCATGCATCCGAGCTCGACGAGTTCGGGCTCGGTAAAGTGGCGATGCATACGGTCCCAGAAGGCATCGTCGGTGTCGAGGCGCCAAACGATGGCTTCGGCGTAAGCCAATGCAGCCTTCTGACGTTCGTTGTATTTGGCCGATTTTTCGAAGTTTAATAGATCGAGCACCTGTTCTTCGATGATGGCGCCGCTTGTGGTCGCTTTGACTGAGCGCTGGTTACCGCAATATTCGCAGGTGACGGAGCGAGAAACGTACAGGCGGCACAGCTCCTTTATCGCGTGATCGAGCACGCCATTGCGGAATATGTTGTGCCAGGATTCCGCAAAGAACCAGAAGCACGCCGGCACGTGCGCGCGAACGGCCGAGCTTTCCGGCCGCGGCGTGCCTTCACGCTGACAACGCGCCATTTCCGCTCGCATCCTTTCGTCCATCTTGTCGAGCGGGACGTAGCTTATTCTTTGCTGAGGCATCTGCCGGCTTCCTTTTACAATTCGTCGCGCCATTTGGATATAAACCTGACCTGAATACAAGCCCCGGAACGCCGAGTTTAGCGCTCGGCACTTATTCGATCAGCTCGTCAGCAGTGGCAAGCAGAGCCGAAGGCCCGCTCAGACCGGGCATCTTCGCCGTCCCACAGATTCGCCTGATCGATGAACCGAGTTTGAACGAGCGTCTCACGGCCGATTCAGCATTACTGGGGCACATTTCCGATCCTACAAATCCGGCGGCTCTTTCGCTGGCCATTTAACAAAGGAAAAGCCCAATGCGCACTTTAGTCAAAACCGTTGCTCTCGTTGTTTCGTTCGCGCTGGCTGGGAGCACCGTGTCCGCGGCCTTTGCCGAAACACAGTGGGAACGCAATCACCCGCGGCGCGACCAAGTCAATGACCGGCTGGCGAATCAAAACCGACGGATCAATCATGAGCTGAAGGAAGGCGAGATCACCAAACAACAGGCCAAACAACTTCATCGGGAAGACCGCGCGATACGCCACGAGGAGCGCACGATGGCGAGATTTAACGGCGGTCACATCACAAAGGACGAGCATAAGGCGCTCAATCAGCAGGAGAACGCTGTCAGTCGCCAGATTGGCCGATAAAATTCGCTTCTGTCTCGCGCACTGCGGGGACAGCTTACCGAAGCGCCCCGGCTTCTGCATTCACCAGAAATGAAGGCCGGGGCGGTGCTTGGCGATTAAGGGGGAACGGCAGCTCGCGCGATCTATTTATTTCGCTGTCATCGCCGCCGTTGCCGAATAACGCGAGTAGAATTGCGCGACTCGCTGCTGCCACATTTGCACGAATGCGCCCGACGTCAGATTTTCGACCGATTTCCAAACTTGTTTGATAGCGGGAAGCGTGTTCTGCCAAATCGCGCGCTTGCACCACTTCTCGCCTTTTTGCCGGCCTTCATCGGTCGCGCACATCGATTTCCACGCAATGCGGTCTGGGTGGCTGACATGTTCTTCCGCACCCTGGGTGCCTTGCTGATGGATCAAATAAAGATCGCTCAAAGTCGGCTTCTGATGTGTGTTCAATTCGAACAGAATCGCCGCCGTGGTGAATTTATAAGCGGCGGCAATGGCATTGTCGCGCGGGCTCACGATGCTGCCGGAGCCGTATTTATCGAACTCATAATTGCTCAGTTGAAATAGGCCGATATAGGAGCCGGTGCGCTGCTTTGGATCGAAATCGGATTCGATTTTTGCCACCGACTTCATGAAAGTGAAATCGATGCCAAACGCGTCCGAGGCGCGCTTGATCTCCTCGATCGGCGTCCCGACCGGAGTATCTTTCAGCGCTTCTAAAACCGTATCGGCCGGCTTCCTGGGCGGCGGCGCTTCCGAATAGGCGTAATAAGCGAGATAAGCGAGATCCAGTTGCATCGAGAGTGCAGCATCGGAATTGTTTTGAAAGAATGGATGATGGTCTTCAGTTCTCGCCTGCTCGCGTGGCAGCGATACAGTCACGACGACTTCATCTTCGGTACTTTGAACCGAGGAGAGCTTGTCGGCCTTTTGAATTTGGGTTTCCGCATCTGCTTTTACTCGCGCGACATCCTCCGGCGTTGCTGTATCTTTGGGAAACAGCACCGTTTCACGTCCGGCAAATGGATAGATGACCGCGATCGCCAGAATAATAAAGGCGAGTTGTAACGCCCTTATTAGCATCTGTACGCCCCCCGCTCGTCGCCCGCAGCCCGGGCATCAACAAAAATTTCCGGACCGGCTGCGGCCCCTACAGGCTTGAGCATAGCACAGCTAAAACTCGCCGTTTGTCACCATGCCGCCACAATGCAAAGAATTCGGTGCGCGGCGTGTCGTGCCCGGCTGGTCTCGCAAAACTCGGTTTGCGGGCCGGTTAACGCTTACAACCGCCCGTTTTTCAATCATTTGTCGGCAGATGCACTGAGGATCAAAAACGCTGCGATCTGCCACCTATCGCATGGCCCTCTGCGCAGCGCCATTTTGCCCGCTGGCCCCATCGAGCAACGCCAGCAGTCCCTGCAACAGGTGATTCGGTGACGGCGGGCAGCCGCCAATATGCAGATCGACGGGAATCACGTTGGAGACTCCGCCTACCACAGCGTAGGTGCCCGCAAAAATGCCGCCGTCGAACGCGCAATCGCCCACTGCGACGACCCATTTCGGATCTGGCGTCGCGCGATAAGTCCGCTCCAGCGCCTCTCGCATGTTTTTGGTCACTGGCCCCGTCACCAGCAGCACATCGGCATGGCGCGGCGACGCAACGAAGCGAAATCCGAATCGTTCAAGATCGTAAAATGCATTGTTGAGTGCGTGGATTTCAAGCTCGCAGCCATTGCATGAACCGGCATCCACTTGACGAATGGCGAGGCTGCGGCCGAGGCGGCGCCGCGCCGAACGTTGCACTGCGGCTGCCAATTCGGCCAGCGCATCGTCCTGCGGTGCGGGTGCGGATTCGGTCAGCGGACCAAGGGTGAGACTTTCTAATAGTGTCCTGCGCATCACATTGTGTCTTTGTTGACTAGCTCGCTATTCGACCACATGCGCTACAAATCGTGTCCCGAATACGAGCAATTGAACGATTTGTTGCAGAGCGGAAAGTCGGCGACGATGTTGCCCTCGATAGCGGCCTCAAGGAGCGGCCACTGAAACCACGATGGATCGCGAAGATGGCAACGCGTGACGCGTCCATGGTCGAGCTGCACTGATACCAGAACGTCTCCGCGAAAACCTTCCGCCAAGGCTAAGCCTTCGCCAGCGCCATCGGCGTCGAACGCGATGGCGATGGGACCCTGCGGCAATCGGTCAAGAATCTGCTCGATCAGTCTGAAGCTTTGCTCGACCTCGCGGATACGCAACCAGACGCGCGCGTTGACATCGCCGGCTGTCAGAACGGGAACGGCGAAGTCGAGCTCGTCGTAGGGTGCATATCCGGGAGTTTTTCGCGCGTCGAAGTCGCGGCCGCTTGCGCGGCCGACAAATCCGGGCGCACCGAACCGCTGCGCCAATGCGGCCTCAACCACACCGGTCAATGCGGTGCGATCTTGCAGCGAGGCGGTGTTGTCATAGAGCTCCACCAATCGCGGAAACTGATGACGGAATTTCTGCAGCAGACTCGTCAAATGCGTCATGCCCTGCGGACTGAGATCGACCGTCACGCCGCCAGGCACAACGCGGTCCATCATCAAACGGTGCCCGAAACAGGTTTGCGCTGCGCGCAAGGTCAACTCGCGTAGAATGCCGCAATGCGCGTGCATCAACGCAAATGAGGCGTCGTTGCAGATCGCACCGATATCGCCAAAATGATTCGCCAGACGTTCGAGCTCCGCCATCAGCGCGCGCAGATAATGCGCCCGCGGCGGCGCTTTGGTGTTCAACGCCGCTTCGACGGCCCGGGCAAAGGCGATGCCATAAGCTACTGTGCTGTCGCCGGAGGTGCGGCCAGCAAGCCGCGCCGCGCGCTCAAGCGTAGCGCCTGCCATCAACGACTCGATGCCTTTGTGCGCATAGCCGAGACGTTCCTCGAGCCGGGCCACGGTCTCGCCTGAAGCGGTGAAGCGGAAGTGTCCCGGCTCGATAATGCCCGCATGAACCGGTCCGACAGGGATTTGATGCAGGTTCTCGCCTTCGACAGGCAAAAACGCGTAGGGCTGGGCGCTGGCCGTTGCGCGTGCACCAAGCGGAAATTGCACATCCCAAAAGCCAAGGTCGAGCCATGGCCGCGAATCGGGAATGCCGATCGGCTGCAAGCCATACAAACTGTGCAGTGCGCGTTCGAGCCGGATCGCGGGCGCATGCAGCGCACCGACCGATGGAAATTCCGATTGCGGGCATGCCAGGCTCACGACCGCAATCTTGCGCGTATCCTCTCCGATCAGCGCCATGTGCACGGCACGGGAGGCACCCCACTCGCCCCATAATCCGAGCAGTGTCGCGCGGCCATTGGCGAGCTCGTGCGCCGCCGCCGTCCAGGCATCGGCCGTGACCGCCACGCGCGGCCACGGCCGATGAACCTCGACCAGCTCGCCTTGCGCGACGATGCTGCTCACTGCCGGCATCCACTCATCCCAATAATTTCGCTACCGACTCGAACCAGCCGACCAGGGCCGGCGGTAAGTAGATGCCGGCGATCAGTACCAATGCGAGATGCGCGAACATCGGCAGGTATGATGCCTTGGCCTTTTCCGATGTCCCGCGCGGTTCGCCGAACACGATCGCGTTCAATCGAAGAAACAGCGCCGCGAAGCCAACCAGTATTCCAAACACAAGCACAAGCGCGAGAACCGGCGCACGAGCGAAAGTCGAGCTCACCACGAGGAATTCGCTCATGAAAATTCCGAGCGGCGGCAGCCCGGCGATAGCGACAACGCCAAGTATCAGCGTCCAGCCGAGGACCGGATGCGTCTCCGTGAGACCGCCCATATCGGCAATGCGCTGCGTGCCTTTGACCTGCGCGACGTGACCCACCGCAAAAAAGATCGCCGACTTTGTGAGCGAATGCATGGTCATGTGAAGAAGGCCGGCAAAATTGGCGAGCGGCCCGCCCATGCCGAAGGCGAACGTGATAATGCCCATGTGCTCGATTGACGAATAGGCAAACATGCGTTTGATGTCGCGCCGCCGGTAGAGCATGAAGGCGGCGAATACCAGAGAAACAAGCCCGAGCGTCACCATCAACGGTCCGGGAGCGATTGCCGCCGGGTTCACTGCGAGCAGCATTTTGAAGCGCAGCAGTGCATAAAGCGCCACATTGAGCAGAAGACCGGACAACACGGCCGATATCGGCGTCGGTCCTTCGGCGTGGGCGTCGGGCAGCCAGGCATGTAGCGGCGCAAGACCGATCTTGGTGCCGTAGCCCAGCAGCAGAAACACGAATGCAACGTCGAGCAGCGCCGGATCAAAACCGCCGGCGCGAGTGACCAGCACGCTCCACACCATCGCATCGAGACCCTCGCCCACAACGGGACGCGCGGCCATGTAGACCAGGATGGTGCCGAACAAAGCGAGCGCAATACCGACACTGCCGAGGATGAAATATTTCCAGGCTGCTTCGAGCGCCTCATGGGTGCGATAGATGCCGACCATCATCACGGTGGTGAGCGTCGCAAGCTCGATCGCTACCCACATCAGGCCGATATTGTTGGCGGTCAGCGCAAGATTCATCGCGAACATCAGCACTTGATACATCGCGTGATAGAAGCGCACGAACGGCGGGGTCAGCCTTCCAATCTCGAGTTCATGGCCGATGTAGCTTGCGCTGAAGATACTCGTGGTGAAGCCCACGAAGCTCGTGAGAACGATAAACGTGCCGTTCAGATCATCGACCAGGAGGTACGGGCCCGGCTCAGGCTTGGCGAAAAACAGCGATAACGCGCAAATCAGCGTCAGCCCGGTCGCAGCGATATTCAATCGCGCGGCGATGCGGTAGTTCGGCACGGCGGCAAACAGCGCCCCCGCGATCAGTGGAATCCCAAGCACCCCGGCCAGCGGATCCAACGTCATCGGCGCTCTCCACGAAAATTGCTAAGTATTTGCACGTCGACAGTGTCGAAGCGCTCGCGGATGCGGAACAGGAAAATGCCGATCACGATAAAAGCGATCAGGATCGAGAACGCGATGCTGATCTCGACCACCAGCGGCATGCCCTTGGCGCCGGTTGCGGCGAGGACGAGTCCGTTCTCAAGCGACATGAAGCCGACCACCTGACTCACGGCGTTGCGTCTTGTCACCATCGTCAGCAGGCCAAGGAGAACAACCGAAAGGGCGAAGGCGAGATCTTCGCGCGCCAATGGGCCGGCTTCCTGCGTTACGCGAAGCATCACAACCATGGCTAATGCGACGAGGGCCATGCCGGCGAGCATCGTGACGCCAACGCCGACTACCTTCTCGATCTCGCGATGAATGCCGAGCCGGACGATGATGCGATGCAAGGCAACCGGGATGACGATCGCTTTGAACACCAGCGCGATCGCCGCGGTCACGTAGAGATGCGGTGCATCCTGGATGAAGGCTTGCCAAGCCACCGAGGCGGCCAGCACCAGGGCGTGCAGGGCATAGAAGTTGAGAAGAGCATAGAGGCGGTCCTGGTAGAGTTGGAGGAAGCTGACCAGAACCAACGATCCGGCAAGCAGATGCGCGATATCGAAAGCGATATCATTCATCAGAAGCTCCCCGATACGAAGCGCAGGAGCGTTGCCAACAGGCCGAGCATCAGCGCCGCGCCAAGAAATTCTGGCACGCGAAAAACGCGCATCTTGGCGATCGAGGTCTCGAATACTGCCAGGAGAACGCCGCCTACGGCGAGCTTGCCGATATAGGCCGCGGCGCCGATCGCGACCGCCCGCAACCCCGCGCCAGTCGATTCGATCCCCCAGGGCGCGAACAGGCAGGCGATCAAGGAAACATAAAGGATAAGCTTGAGCCAGCTTGCCAGCTCGATCAGCGCAAGATGACGGCCGGAATATTCAAGCACCATGGCCTCATGGACCATGGTCAGCTCTAGGTGCGTCGCCGGATTGTCGATCGGGATGCGCCCGTTCTCGGCGACTGCGACCATGATGAGCGCTATCAGCGCCAACGCCAGTGATACACGCAGGCCGACCGCCGATGACGCCATAAACGCGGCCATGGTGGAAAGCTGAGTCGATCCAGCGATCAGCGCCAGCGTGAATACGATCATGATCATGGCGGGCTCGGCGAGCGAAGCGATCATCACCTCACGACTCGATCCGATGCCGCCGAAGCTGGTGCCGACGTCCATACCGGCAAGCGCCAGAAAAAAACGACCGCTGCCGATCAGTGCAGCGATCGCGATAAGGTCCGCGGACCACGAGAACAGCAGCCCGGTGCGGAAGGTAGGAATGAGCGAGGCCGCAACCCAAGTGACGGCAAACACAAGGTAAGGCGTCACGCGGAACAGCCACGACGCGTTGTCTGCCAAGACGACGTCTTTGCGCATCAAGCGTATGAGATCGAAATAGGGCTGGGTAAGCGGCGGTCCGCGGCGCCGTAACAGCCGCGCTTTCACCTTGCGCACGAAGCCGGTGAACAGCGGCGCCAGCAGCAGCACCAGCAGCATCTGCGCGCCTTGAATGGTCAAATCGCGAATCAGGACCATACGGCGAGCACCAGTAGCAGCAGGACGAGCGTGCAGAATACGAGTGTCAAGAATTGTCGGATGGTCAGGAACTGCAGATGATTGAGGCGATCGGCCAACGCGCCGATGCCGGCAGCCAGAGGTGCATAGATCGACTCCCAGATTGGATCATGCAGCTCGACCGTGAGCCGCGCCGGCCGGGGGTCATTGGGCGGCGGCATATTCACTGTTTCACGGGCGCGGAATACGACGGTGCCGAACACGCGGCGGATCGGCTGGGCAAAACTCGCTGCCGAGTACTGTGTCGAGACACTGGCGTCCGGATAGCCGCAATCCCAAGCTGGCGCGCGGCGCAATCGATCGGAGGCGAGACGGTGAATCGCAAACGCGGCGAGCGAGCCCGAGATGATCATGAACAAAAACACGAGAAGTCCGTCATAGGAACTCCGGCTCGCCGCAATCGGCACAATCGATAGCCATTGCGCGCCGATCTGCACCGGCATGCGTTCGCCGATCAGGATAGAGCTGATGGGCGCCAGCGCGTCGATGAATAGACCCGGCAAAATTCCGGCAAGCAGGCACAGCGTGGCCAGGGCGATCATCGCGGTCCGCGAACACCAATCGGTTTCCGATGCCGCCTCGGCCGCCCGCGTGCGCGGCCGGCCGAGAAAAGTCACGCCATAGGCTTTGACGAAACAGGCCGCCGCCAGCGCAGCCGAGAGCGCGAGCAGCGCGCCGATCGCTGGCACGAGTAATTTGAGTCCCCATGACGGCAATTGCGGCGACAGCAAAATGGCTTGAAAGGTGAGCCACTCCGAGACGAAGCCGTTGAGCGGCGGCAAGGCGGAGATCGCCACGCAGCCGATCAGAACGACAAATGCGGTCTGCGGCATGCGATGAATGAGGCCGCCGAGGTGCTCCATGTCGCGTTCGCCGGTGGCGGTGAGCACGGCGCCGGCGCCAAAGAACAGCAAGCTTTTGAAAACCGAGTGATTGAACACGTGCAGAAGCGACGCGGTGAACGCCAAGGCGGCGGCAAACAGCATGCCTTCGGACTTGAATGCGAGCGCAAGCCCGAGTCCGATGAAGATGATGCCGATGTTTTCGACCGTGTGGTAGGCGAGAAGCCGTTTGAGATCGTGCTGCATAAGCGCGTAAAGCACGCCCATGACGGTGGTGATGCCGGCAACCGGCAATACCACGATGCTCCACCACCAAGACGGTGTACCGGCGAGGTCGAAGACAATGCGCACGAAACCGTAGACGGCAACCTTGGTCATCACGCCGCTCATCAAAGCGGAGACATGGCTTGGCGCCGCCGGATGGGCGAGCGGCAGCCAGACATGAAGCGGTACGAGTCCGGCTTTAGATCCCGCGCCGATCAGCGCCAACAACAGCACCAGGGCACCAAGCGCCACGGTCGGATGCGCGGCACGTATTTGCGTAAATGTGTAGAGGCCATCGGGACCGGCGAGCAGGCCGAACGCCAGCAGCAAAGCAAGCGTGCCGAAACTTGCCATCAGGAGATAGATGTAACCGGCGCGCACATTCTCGGGCACGCGATGATGCGACATCACCAACGCCCACGACGTGAGCGACATGAACTCCCACGACAACAAAAACGTAAACGCGTCATCTGCGAGCACCACCAGCGTCATGCCCGCGAGGAAAGCCGGGAAGAACGGCAACACGCGCTCCGGCGCTGTTTCGTGCTCGCCGTAGCCGAGCGCAAACAAGCTCGCGCTAAATGCGCCGAGATCGACAACCGCAAGGAAGAACGCAGACAAGGCGTCGAGACGCAGATGCGCGCCAAGCCATGGCACCCCGACTGGAAATGCAGCCACCTCCGCAGTTCGCGCGGCGAGAAGATGCGCCAAAGCCGCCGCAAGCGAAATCGCCGTTGTAACCAAGCACGTGGCGTAAATCAGCCGCGTGGCGGCAGGCGAGCGCGTCATCAGGACAGCAAGCGGTGCAAGCGCCAGCAGCACAGCTGAGCAGGCGAGAACGGCGCTCAGCATCATGACGCCAGCACCTTCAGCCGCACGCCACGGCCGCCGCTTTGGCTTGAGGCATTATCGGCGATGAGTTCGATGCCCAAGGCATCGAGCGCGTTGACGAGCTTCATGAGCGAGTCGACATTGCCCCTGATCAC
This sequence comes from Xanthobacteraceae bacterium, assembly GCA_049650505.1. Lineage (GTDB taxonomy): Bacteria > Pseudomonadota > Alphaproteobacteria > Rhizobiales > Xanthobacteraceae > BOG-931. Next base: position 2,156 of record JBASAH010000185.1, on the reverse strand, counting down.
ACCCTCGCTGGTCTCCATGCGTTGGATAGTCGGCAACGACAACCCGGCTGCTTCGGCAAGCCGGCGCTGATCGATGCCAAGAAGCGCGCGCGATGCCCTGAGTTGTCCAGCGGTGATCACAAGGGAAACGTTCGATACATTTCAGATGTCAATAATGATGCATAAAACATCATTTTTAATGGTTCAAGCGAAAAATAGGGCCGTTCCACCAAAATGCAATTACGCGATGCGAATGACGATCTTGCCGAAATGCGCACCGGCGGCCATGTGCCGGTAGGCCGCTTGAACCTCGGCAAAATCGAATACTTTATCGACCACGGGCTTGATCGCGTTTGCTGCGACGGCGCGGTTCATCGCTTCGAACATTTCGGTCGAGCCGACGGAAATCCCCTGCACGTTAGCGCGGCGCGCAAAGATGAGAGCCGGATTGAGCTCGCTCGCGCCACCGCTTAAGCCGCCGATGAGGGTGACTTTGCCGCCGACGCGGATGGCGCCAAAGGAGCGTGTCAATGTCGCCGCGCCACCCACTTCAACCACGTGATCGACGCCGCTTCCACCGGTGAATTCCACGGCCGCTTTTTCCCAATCCGGGGTGGTTCGGTAGTTGATGCCGAAAGCAGCGCCGAGTGCTTTTGCGCAAGCAAGTTTTTCGTCGCTGGAGGAGGTAACGACGGCGCGAATGCCCATCGCGCGCGCGAATTGCAATCCGAAAATTGACACGCCGCCGGTGCCTTGCAGCAGGACCGTGTCGCCGGCTTTCAGCTTGGCGTGCTCCATCATCGCATGCCAGACCGTCACCGCGGCGCAGGGCAGCGTTGCGCCCTCCTCCAGCGACAGATGCGGTGGAATTTTCACAGTGCCCTCTTCCTCGAGCACCGTGTATTCCGCAAGCATACCGTCGATGCCGCCACCCAGCGCGCTCTTGTGCACGTCCGCTGCCGGCGCGCCGCCACTCCAGCGCTGAAAGAAGTTGCCGGCGACGCGATCGCCGACCTTCACCCGCGTGACGCCCGGACCGATTTCGATCACTTCGCCGGCGCCGTCCGACAGCGGAATAAGATTTTCACGCACTGCCATGCGATAACTGCCGCGTACGATGGCGAGATCGCGAAAATTGAGCGAGCAGGCTCTCACCTTCACGAGTACCTGGCGATGGTGTGGCTTTGGATCTGGGCGTTCGACCTGTACCAGCGCCTCAATGCCGGCACCACCTTTGGGCAACTGATAGGCGCGCATGATTTTTTTCTCGTTCGGCGGCTTGTTGCGGCAAGATGCAGTCTTTTGAGCTAGCGTTTCGGCTCGTTCAAAATATTCTTTCGCGGCCGCGGCTGACCCGGCAGACGTTGCGGACGGTTGAGCGGCTGCCGCCCGGCCGGCCCAGGACGCAAGTTCTGGCCGCCGCCCGGACGTTGATTGTTCGGGCCTTGCCGGCCGGGTCCGCGCAATCCAGGTCCGCGCGATCCACCGCGCAAGCGTTGCCGCTGGATAATCATCTGGCGTCCGATATTGTGTGAACGGTTGAGCCGCTGCAAGGCGCCGCGATCGCGCGCGGCTTCTTGCGGCGGAATTTGATACGGCACGGCGGCAATTCGGCCCCCTGCGCCGGCATGCAGCGTAAACGCGCTTGCGCCTTGCGTAAGCGCGCCAAGCCGCCCGCCCTGCCGATCGAAAAGCTCGATGCGGCCGACATGTCCATCGGCGGCGTCGGGATAGCTTCACGGTCGGCGCGGCGCCGCCACCAGCCGCCGGCACTTCGACAATGCCGGTTGTGCCGCGAATACCGAGTGTCGCCGCGGGCGTTGCGACCTTCATGTCACCGCTCTTGGCGACAAGGCTGGCGACGAAAGCCGCCGTACCGCTTGCCACGTTAAACAAGGCATTGTTGCCGCTGCCACCCTGCTGGTAAACGAAAGCGTCGATCACGATGCGCGTATTGGCGGAGAGGCTGAACGTCGTCTCATCATCAAAGCTGATGCCTAGCGAAGAATTGACCTCGGTCTGCAGGGTGTCTTTCACGTAAATCACACCGGCAATCTTCAACGCCACGTGGCCGGCATTGCCGCGCGTCACCGTTACATTGCCCGTGATGCTCGCAACTTGGCCGATGGAATTATCCGCCGCTGCCGACGAAGCGGCCTGATTTGACGCCCCCGGCG
>JBASAH010000184.1:0-5587 GCA_049650505.1 Xanthobacteraceae bacterium | reverse complement strand
GCCATTGTCCGCAGGCGTTTGTGGCGCCGTGAGCTCGCGCACCTGCACAATGCGCGCCCGCAGCTCGAGGACCGGCAGCATCGGATTGGCGACCGCGGGCGTTGGATTCACTCCATAGAGCGCGCTTCCCACGCGCACCAAATCGAAATGCGCGTTGCGCCCGAAGAAAATGCCGGAGGAATCGGCGAGCGACCCGGGCAGCCCGCCAAAGAGCCGGCGCAGATCGCGAAAGACGCCGAGCTGCCGTTCGGTGCGCAGGTCGTCGGCTGTTGCGGTCCTTGCCAACCGGCTCAGGAATAGCGTGATGCCGTGATTGAGCGAATGCACCCGCGGCGCAAAGGCCATGGCTTCTTCCGGCGGCAGGCCGAAGCCGCTGTCGCCGATATCGACATTGAGCGCGCAACCGCCGGTCCATGCATTCGAGCCGACGAAGACGTCCCATTCGGCGAGTTCAATCGCGCTGTTGATGACAGGCCGGGCATTGAGATCCGCGAAGTCCGGCCCGGTGCCGGCATAAAAGCCATTGAGCACGTAAATCGTCGCGTGCGGCGCCACCGCACGCACGCTTTTCGCTTCCGGAAGATTGGCAACGAAGAATGTATTGCAGCCCGATTTGGCCAGCGCACCGGCGATCGGACCGATGCCGCAGCCATAGGCGTCGGCATTGACCATGGCGGCGCATTCCGCCTCGGTGCGCTTGGTCAACGCCTCGTAATTCGCGGCGAGATTGGTCAGATTTATTTTTAAGATGCCGCAGGCTTCTGCTTCGGGGGGTCCCTCGACCGTGACGCAGGCGGCAAGTCCCTTGTTGTTGACGAGGAGGCGGCCGCCTTTGTTGTTGATTTTGCCGTCGACCGAGCCCTCGACGATGACATTAGCGCCGGGCTCGATGGTCAGACTGCCAAGAAGATTGCCGCGAACGTGGAGCGTGCAATTTCTCTGCACGATCGTGTCGCTGAGCACCGAGCCATGGACTTCCGACGAGCTGCTAATCAGCAGCGGTCCGCCTTCGGCGCCCTGCTCTGCACGCGCTGCAACTGCCGACAGCAACACTGGGCTCCCCCTGCCCGGAACTGGCCCGATAGTCGCGCAATTCCGGCCGGCCCACAAGGTGAAGTTAGCCCACCGTCATGGATGATTCATGACAGATCTTGGTGACCGCGGCGCGGCACCTTCTCGAATTTTATGACGGAAATCATTGAAACCGCCACTCATTACGAACCTGTGCCGGCCCGGTAACGCGCGACGCGCTACGCTGCCGCGATCTTGCGGTCGGTGGCAAATGACGGCGCCACCTCCGCCATAAATCGCGCCATCTCGTCTTTGACCTGGTTGTGCGGCTTTAATCCCACATTGACGTACAGGATCACTTCGGCAAATCCCGCCGCCTCGACCTTCTTCAAGGTTTCGGCGATCCGCGCCGCCGAACCGAGCAGCACGGAATTCTCCGTCAGATCCTCCGGCTTTACTTTGTGCAGGCGCTCAACCATGTCGATGAAGTAGCGATAGCTCGGCGGCGCCGTCTTCGGATCGCTGGGGAAGGCCGGGATCACGCATTCTTTGTAATAGCGGATCTGCCGGGCGCGGGCGACGTCTTCCTGCGCCTTGTTGTCGGCGAAGTGAGTGAAATAGCTGCACATCAGCCGGCCGGGCTTCGTGCCGTATTTGGCGCAGCTCTCGTGATAGAGGTCGGCGACTTGCTTCAATCCGCCGAAGCTCATCGCCGCGGCGAACGGCGCCACGATCAATCCGCAGCCCAATCGCGCCGCGAGCTCAATCGATGGCTTGGAAAACGAACCGACATAGGTCGGCAGCGGACGCTGGATCGGCTTTGGCGTGATCCGCACATCGTCGAACGAATAATATTTGCCGTGATGCGAGATGCGGCCCTCGGCCTGCCAAAGCTTGCGAACGAGTTCCAAGCCCTCTTCGAAAATTCCCTGATTGTCCTCGAAGGAAACGTGAAACGGCAAATATTCGCGTTTGTCGTAACCGCGGCCGGCGGCAAAATCGACGCGGCCGCCGGAGAGCAGATCGAGCGTTGCCCATTGCTCGGCAACGCGGATCGGATGATGCAGCGGCAGCACGTTGACCGCCGGCGCCAGCCGCAGCCGCGTCGTATTGGCGGCAACATAAGCAAGCACCATGTCCGGGCATGACAGCACGCCGAGCGAGTTGAAATGGTGTTCGCCGATCCAGGCCGAGTGCATGCCAACCTTTTCGGCATAAAGCGCCTCGGCGGTGATGTCTGCGACGAACTGGTTCGAGGAGCGGGAATTGTTTTCGTAGTGATTGTCGCTCAGGGTGAAATAGCCGAAATCCATCGCATCCTCCCACGCATCGTCCCATTTTCGAGTGACGATCCAGCCGTGTCGTCATGAAGATCATCATGCGCGGCCCGGCGAGCCTAGCCGATCACCGGGGCAGGTCAATTGAGAGACGCACCCACTGGCTCGTCATTGCGAGGAGCAAAGCGACGAAGCAATCCAGTGCTTTGGCGCCGCTTTGGGTGGCTTCGCGGAGCCTGTCACCGGGCCGGCCACTTTGGGCCGGACCCGTTGGCTCGCAATGACGCAATTGCGCCTGGGTGTTCCCGGCCCAGGAACCGAGCGCGGCACCACGGCCCGATTGCGGCTTTTCTTTAAACGGCTTGTGCCATAGTTTGCGTTTCGGCGCCGTGGCGCCGTGACAAAAAGACATACGAAGATTTTGGGGGGAAGCGATGGCCGGCGAGGCGGAAGTTCAAGTTTCGCATTTTCTGGACCAGCACGGAGTTGGCGCGTTTCAGGTCAAGCTGATCTTCTGGTCGATCCTGATCGCGCTCATCGACGGCTATGACATCGGCGCTATTGCCTTTGCCGCGCCGCATCTGATCGCCGCCTGGCATGTACCGCCCAAGGCGCTCGGCCTCGTGCTCAGCGCCAGTAATATCGGCGTCCTGTTCGGCTCCCAGATCTTCGGCTGGGTCGGCGATAATTACGGCCGCAAGACCGCGTTGATCGCAACAAACTTGTTGTTCGGCGTATTCACCTTCGCCGCCGCCTATGCAACCGATCTCACGCAATTATCATGGTTGCGCTTTTTCGCCGGCCTCGGCATCGGCGGCGTCATTCCAAATGTGGTGGCGATCAATGCCGAATCGGCGCCGCGCAAATTTCGCGCCACGCTGGCGATCATCGCAGTCGGCACCGTACCGATGGGCGGCGCGCTGGCCGGCTTCGCCAGCGCCGCGCTGGTGCCGACCTATGGCTGGCCGATCCTGTTCCAGATCGGCGGCATCATTCCGATCGTGATCGCGCTTGGCGCCATTATCGGGCTGCCGGAATCGATCAAATATATGACGCTGCATGAGAGCCAGCGCGGCAAGATGGTGGCGCTGCTCGCCGCGATCCGCCCCGATTACCGCGTGCCGCCAAACGCCCGCTTCGTGATCGAGGACGAAAAGCAATTTCCGAGCTCCAATCCCAAATACCTGTTCCATGACGGCCTCGCCGTCATCACGCCGCTGACTTGGCTGATATTCGCATTCAACCTGATGGGTTATTTCTTCCTGATCAGCTGGACGCCCACCCTGATGAGCGCGGCGCATGCGACGCCGGCGATCGCGGCTTTGTCCGGCGCGGCGCTGCAAGTTGGCGGCACGGTGGGCGCACTGACGCTATGCTGGTGGCTGCAGCGGCACCGCTTCCTCGCCATCGCTATATTGTTCGTCATCGCCGTGCCGATCGTGAGCTCGATCGGCTTTGCCGGATTGAACTCGCCGACGACGCTGCTGGTCGCCACGTTCTTCGCCGGCGCGCTCGTGCTCGGCATCCAATCCGGCATCAATGTCGTCGGCGCGATGATCTATCCGACCTCGCTGCGCGCCAATGGCTCCGGCTGGCAGCTCGGTATTGGCCGGCTCGGCGCGATTGCCGGGCCGTTCCTAGGCGCGCTGTTCGTCGGCCTGCCGGTTGAACAGCTCTACATCTGGTCGGCGCTGCCCTTTGCCGCCGGCGCGGTAGTGACCTTCCTCGTCTACGTGCTCAATCAAAGGCGGCTGCGCGCGCATCCGGAATTGCAGAAGGCGCAGTAGCAAGCTTCTGCGCGGCCTGCCAGAGCACGGCATTGTTGCTAAGGTCACGCGCGTGCCGCCGGCCCACGTGTCTTAGCCGCGACGCCGTTCGCGATTCTCCGCGCGGGCGTCAGGGAAATTTGAAATTTACGCCGGCGCGGATCAGACTGTCGTGACGCTCGCATTTCGTCCGCGATGCTGGTCCGCGATAGTCCACGGGCTCGGCGAACACCGTGTTCGGCCGGCATGAGCGACACGACAACGCCGGAATCAGACTGCTCACGGCCGCATCGCGGTGACGGTCGAGCGGGCGAAGACTCTTGCCCACGACAACCTCACTGCGGCATGTGGGCGGCGGGCAAACCAGATTGCGAGCAGGAGCCGGGGAACGAACTTTAGGTTCCCTCATTTAGCATTTGGGGATGCGTGAGGGCGCCAAACGTGGCTGCCCGATGCTAGCAAGCTCAGCATACGAAGCGTCTGCCTGGGCTCTCACCAGAGAACGGATTGGGTGGAGTCTTAGAGAACGCTATCGAGTCTCCAAGAAACTGCCGTCTAGCTTGCTCGCGCTTGTCCGGAAATTAGACGCGGTCGAAGGCAATCTGTTGTTACGCCGAATGCATCAAGCGCCTGCAGTACGAGGGGGATGGCCCGATAATCTTCCGCTAGCCGAGCCGGCTTGGCTGTAAGGTATCGTTTCAAAGCGACGAGGCGCGACGAATCGCAGCGAACATCGGGGAACCACTGACTGTAGCGCGTGTATGAGGAATAAACACCGCGTCAGTCAGGTGGTGAGCAAGCTATCTGCTCACGGGCGACTGGCGCAATTTCTGCCGCGACAGATGGAGAAGCGCGCTGTCCGCCAACCGGCGGGGATTGCGATCCCCTGCCTTTGCTGCGGTGATAATGTGTTTAGCGAGGATGATGCGGCCAGCTTCAGTGTATTCCTCGGCAAGGTAAGGGGGCTTGCTCGTTTGCGCTCTTTGCAGCGCACTATCAAAAGCCTCAATCAGAATCCGAATGGTCTCGGGGTCAAACTCCCCGTCCGCATACTGCTTGATAAGGTCCCTCACCCCAGCCCCCCGGTGATAATAAAACCAGCATCCGGGGTATTGTGCAATGCGATAACCGAGTGCAAACTCGGCCTCCTTGATCGGTGGGGACTAGCGCATCAGCGAGCAAGTATCCGTGACAGAACTTGTAGCGCGCTATCGGCTACACGCCGCCCATTGCGTTGAGCTAGCCGAGAAAATTTCTGATGCTGAAGGCAGATTGGCGCTACTCACCATGGCTAAATCGTGGATCGCGCTCGCCGAGCAAGCGGTAAAAAACAGCGAAACCATCCTGGTCTACGAAACACCTATCCCGAAGGAAACTTAGGCTGCTGCGGCGCTAACACCGTTTTATTGTGGGCAACATCAGAGCTTGCGCGCGGCAATCGACTGCCGGCCGGCGTCCCGTGGCACTCACCCGGTTTGATTCTCGCTTCTTGGGCGGGACATTTTCAGCAAAAGCATTGGTGCCCGTGGAGGG
>JBASAH010000183.1:0-10083 GCA_049650505.1 Xanthobacteraceae bacterium | reverse complement strand
GCGCGCAACCGGCCGACATGCGAGGCAAATGTCGTCACCGCGACGCGACGCGGCGCGGTGCGGATGAGTTCGCCAAGCGTCTTTGCCACATCGGATTCCGAGGGCGATCGGCCCTCGCGAACGGCATTGGTGGAATCGCCGATCAGCGCCAGCACGCCTTCGTCGCCGAGCGCGGTGAGCTTGACGACGTCGGTAGGCCCGCCGAGCAAAGGGGTCGGATCGATCTTCCAATCGCCGGTATGCAGCACCGTTCCGGCGGGGCTGCGGATCGCCAGCGCGTTTGATTCCGGAATCGAATGGGCGACGTTGATAAAATCGATGGTGAAGGGTCCGAGCGCCAAATGCCCGTCAGCGCCAACGACCCGCACCGGAATCTCCGGCGCGCCCTGCTCTGACGCGCGCCGCGCCTCGAACAAAGCCGCGGTAAAGGGCGTCGCATAGATCGGTACTTTCAGCCGCGGCCACAGATCGATGAGTGCGCCCATATGGTCCTCGTGGCCGTGGGTCAGCACCAAGGCGAGAATATTTTTTCGCTCTTCGATCAGGTAGCGAATGTCGGGCAGGATGAGATCGACACCCGGAAGATGTTCTTCGGCGGCGAAAGACACGCCGCAATCGACGATGATCCACTGCCGCCGCCGATCGTCGCCGAAGCCGTAGATCGAGAGGTTCATCCCGATCTCGCCGATGCCGCCAAGGGGGGCGAATACGAGCTCGTCTTGCGCCATTGCATTTAGCCCGGCCGGTCGGCGATGCGCCGCGGGCCATGAACCGCCAACGGAAACACGTCGCCTGCCGATATTTTCGTCAAGGTGCCGTTGCGCAATTCGAGCAGCAGCCGTCCCGCCTGATCGAGCCCCACAAAGCGGCCCTGCACTTCTGCGCCATTGTTCCGTACCGTTATCTGTTCGCCGATGCCGCGCGCGCAGGCGAGCCAATCGGCAAGAATGGCTGCAAAGCCATGGCTGCGGTCCCATTGCGCGAGGCGCCTGCACATGGTGGCCGACAGTCGCCGAAACAATTGCGCCGGCATTATCTCGGCGCCGTGCGCCTGCAAGTCGGTGGCCGGGAATGAACCGGTCCCGCTGCTACGCGGCGGATGGCTCGTGCAATTCACGCCGATGCCGACGATGACGGTTAGCCGCTTTGGCGCTTGGGCTTCTTCGCCGTCAAGGGCCGCGTCGCCCTCGATAAGAATGCCGGCGCATTTGTCGCCCGCGAGCAGCAAATCGTTCGGCCATTTGAAGGCGAGTTGCGGCGTGAGCGCTGCGGCCTCTGCAACGATTGCATCGCGTAACGCCAGAGCGGCAACGAAAGCGAGTTGCGGCGCGTGCTCGAACGGCGAAGGATCGCTGAGCAGCAGGCTCGCATAGAGATTGCCTGGCGGCGAAATCCAAGCGCGGCCGTGCCGGCCGCGCCCTTCGCTTTGCGCGGTGGCGGTGATCCAGAGCGGCCCGCGCTCACCACGCTGCGCCCACAGGCGCGCTTGCGCATTGGTCGATCCTATCGCAGCAAGGGTTTTCAGCCGCACCTCTGCCTCGATCGCGGTGGGGTCAAGCTGCATCAAAACAGAGAATGCGCCGCGGCGCTGGCTATCCCGACGAGCGGCGCGGGATAAACAAAGAAGAAAATGTTGAACAAGCCGCAAATCGCCAGCACAACACGGAGCTCGTACGGCATTTCCTCGAATTTTCCGGCCGGCTCGTCAAAATACATCAGTTTGACAATGTAGAGGTAATAGTATGCGCCGACCACGCTCGTGACAACGCCAAGCACGGCAAGAACGTACAAGCCCGCCTTTATCGCGGCAAGAAAGACATAGAACTTGGCAAAGAAGCCGGCCAGTGGCGGGATGCCCGCCATCGAGAATAACAGCATCGCCAAAAAGAACGCCATGGTCGGATGCGTGCGCGAGAGCCCGGCAAGCTGCTCGATCGATTCCACCATTCCACTGCGCCGCCGCATCGACAGGATCACGGCGAAGATGCCGAGTGTCATGGTGATGTAGATCGCGACATAAACGAGCACGCCCTGCACGCCTTCGCTGGTTCCGGCGGCGAGCCCCACCAGCGCGAAACCCATATGGCCGATCGAGGAATAGGCCATCAGCCGTTTAAAATTGCGCTGACCGATGGCAGCGAAGGAGCCCAGCGCCATCGAGGCGATGGAGACGAATACGATAATCTGCTGCCATTGCGAGGTTATGCCGGGAAACGCCATCACCGCGGTGCGCACGAACATGGCGATGCCCGCCACTTTGGGCGCGGCGGCGAAAAACGCCGTGATCGGCGTCGGCGCGCCCTCGTAGACATCGGGCGTCCACATGTGAAACGGGACCGCGGACACTTTGAAGCAGAAGCCGGCGAACAGAAACACGATGCCGAAGATCAATCCGACGCCGCCCTGCCCCGCCGCGTGCGCTATGCCCGCAAAGTTCACGGTGCCGGTAAAGCCGTAGATGAGCGAAGCGCCGTAGAGCAGCATGCCGGAGGACAGCGCACCGAGCACAAAATATTTCAGTCCGGCCTCGGTCGAACGCAGCGAGTTGCGGTGGCTTGCCGCGACGACGTAGAGCGGAAGACTCATCAATTCGAGGCCGAGATAAAGGGCGATGAGGTCAGCGGCCGAAATCAGCATCAGCATGCCGAGCGTCGAGAGCAGGATGAGCACGGAATATTCGAAACGCTGCTCGCCTTCATGCTTGGCATAGTCGAGCGACATGGCGATCGCGGCGGCCGAGCCGAGTAACGCCAATATTTTGAGAAAACGCGCGAAGTCGTCGACAATAAAGCTGCCGCCGAAGGTGATCAGCCTGCCGGCCGGCAGCAGCGCGATGATCACGCCGGCGACGGCGAGGAGCACAATGGCGGCCGCATCAACGAAGTGGCCGGTGTCTGCGCGCCGGGACACGCCGACAAGCAGCAGCGCCATGGCGCCGACGCCGAGCACGAATTCGGGCAAAAGCGGAAGGAGATTGGGAAGCTGCGCGGCGTTCATTGCCTCACCGTGCCAAAGCCGCAGCGTGCACCGCGCCGACCGCGTGCTGATAGTTGTCGATCAGTTGCGCCACCGATGCCGAGGAAATATCGAGAACGAGCTTCGGATAAACGCCAAAGACTATAGTGAGAATGACGAGCGGCGCCATGATCGCAATCTCGCGCCAGCCGATGTCCTTGATGTTGAACAGGCTCGGCTTCTCAAGTTTGCCGAAAATTATTTTGCGATAGAGCCACAGCGCGTAGGCGGCGGACAGGATGGTGCCGATCGACGCCAGCGTCGCGACCCAGGTGTTGACCCGGAAAGTCCCGATCAGGCTGAGAAATTCGCCGACGAATCCGGAGGTGCCTGGCAGCCCGACATTCGCCAGCGTGAAAACCATGAACACGAAGGCGTAAAGCGGCATGCGATTGACGAGGCCGCCATAGGCGGCGATCTCGCGGGTGTGCATGCGGTCATAGACGATGCCGACGCAGAGAAACAAAGCGGCCGAGACGATGCCGTGCGACACCATCTGGAAGATGCCGCCGGCGACGCCCTGCGCCGTCACCGCGAAGATGCCCATGGTGACAAAGCCCATATGCGCCACCGAAGAATAGGCGATGAGTTTTTTCATATCCTCCTGCATCAGCGCGACAAGCGAGGTGTAGACGATCGCCACGACGGACAGCGCATAGATCAGCGGGGCGAGCTGCGCCGAGGCGTCTGGAAACATCGGCAGCGAAAAGCGTAAAAATCCGTAGCCGCCCATCTTCAACAGGATCGCCGCCAGGATCACCGAACCGGCTGTGGGCGCCTCGACATGCGCATCGGGCAGCCAGGTGTGGACCGGCCACATCGGCAACTTCACCGCGAATGACGCCAGGAACGCGAACCACGCCCATTTCTGCAGGCTCAGCGGGAAGGAATGATGCAGAAGCGAGGCAATGTCGGTGGTGCCCGCCTCCCAATACATCGCCATGATCGCAAGTAGCATCAGCACCGAGCCGAGCAGCGTGTAGAGGAAGAACTTGAAACTCGCATAGACGCGGCGCGGCCCACCCCACACGCCGATGATCAAAAACATCGGGATCAGTCCGCCTTCGAAGAAAAGATAGAACAGCACGAGGTCGAGGGCGCAGAACGTGCCGACCATCAGCGTTTCAAGCACCAGAAAGGCAATCATGTAATCGCGCACCCGGAGCTGGATCGAGGTCCAGCTTGCCAGGATCGAGATCGGCATCAGCGCCGTGGTCAGCACCACGAATGGCAGCGAGATGCCGTCGACGCCCATTGCATAGCTGATATTGGCGCCGAGCCATGCGTGCTTCTCGACGAACTGGAAATCGGCCGAGGCCGGGTCGAAACGCCAGACCAGGATCAGCGAGATGATGAAGGTAATGAGCGTCGTCCACAGCGCGGTCCAGCGCGCGTTGCGGTTGCCGGCTTCGTCCTCCGGCAACAGCGCGATGAACAACGCGCCGGCCAGCGGCAGGAATGTGACGACGGAAAGGATGGGCCAGCTCGCCATCAATGCGCCCCCGCAAACATGAACCAGGTGATGGCCGCGGCGACGCCGATCAGCATGGCAAAAGCGTAGTGATAGAGGTAACCGGTCTGCAGACGGATGACGTTGCGCGTCACGTCCAGCACGCGCGTCGATACCCCGTCAGGTCCAAAGCCGTCGATGATGAACCCGTCGCCACCCTTCCAGAACAGCCGGCCGAGCCACATTGCCGGCCGCACCAAAAGAAAATCGTAGATTTCGTCGAAGTACCATTTGTTCAACAGGAATCTGTAGAGCAGATTCTGTTCGCGCGCCAACGCCGCCGGAATATCGGGGCGGCGCATGTAGAATTGATACGCCACCAGAAATCCGCCGATCATCATCACAGTGGGCAGCAGCGAGAGAACAAGCGGCAGGTTCTCTGCGCTCTCGAAAAGCTTTTCGGCAGCTCCGAGCGTCAACGACTGCCGGAAGAATTCATCGGCGCCGTGGCCGGTGAACAATGCCAGTGCTGGATAGCCGGCGACGATCGAACCGACGGCGAGTAACCCCAGCGGCGTCAGCATGGTTTTCGACGTTTCGTGGGCCGCCTCGTAGTGCGCACGGTCGTGCGGCTCGCCATGGAAAGTCTTGAAGATCAATCGCCAAGAATAAAATGCCGTCATTGCCGCGGCGCCAAGCGTCATGACGAAGCCATAGCTCGCCATGGCGCTATTGCTTACGAGGGCGGATTCGATGATGGCGTCCTTGGAGAAATAACCGGCGGTGAGTGGAAAGCCGGTCAATGCGAGCGTGCCGATCACCATCGTGGCGTAGGTGAAAGGCAGCTTTCGCCATAGCCCGCCCATTTTGCGGGTATCCTGCTCGTGATGCATCGCAATGATGACCGAGCCTGAGCACAGAAACAGCAGCGCCTTGAAGAACGCGTGCGTGAACAGGTGAAACATGCCGACCGAATAGGCGCCGACGCCCATTGCGACGAACATGTAACCGAGTTGCGAGCAGGTCGAGTAGGCGATGATGCGCTTAATATCATTCTGCACCAGCGCCACGCTGGCAGCGAATATCGCCGTCGTTGCGCCGATAAAGGTCACAAAGCCGGACGCGTTCGGCGACAATGAGAATAGCGGCGACAGCCGCGCCACCATGAACACGCCCGCCGTGACCATGGTGGCGGCGTGGATCAGCGCCGAGACCGGCGTCGGTCCCTCCATCGCATCGGGCAGCCATGTGTGCAGCAGGAATTGCGCGGACTTGCCCATCGCGCCCATGAATAGGAGTAGACACACTGCCGTGAGCGCATCGACGTTCCAGCTCAGGAAATGAAAGCTCTTGCCGGCCAGCGCCGGCGCCTGCGCGAAGATGGTGTCGAAATCGACGGCGCCGGTGAGATAGAACACGGCGAAAATGCCGAGCGAAAAGCCGAAATCGCCGACGCGATTGACGAGGAAGGCCTTGATGGCGGCGGCATTGGCTTCCGGGCGGTGATACCAGAAGCCGATCAGCAGATAGCTTGCCAGCCCGACGCCTTCCCAGCCGAAAAATAGTTGCACGAGATTATCCGCCGTCGCCAGCATCAGCATGGCGAAGGTGAAGAACGACAAATACGAAAAGAACCGCGGCTTATAAGGATCCTCTTCCATGTAGCCGATGGAATAAATGTGCACGAGCGACGAAATGGTCGTGACCACGACCAGCATCACCGCGGTCAACGTATCGATCCGCAGCAGCCATTCTGAATGGAGATCGCCGAAGGTGATGAACGAAAACAGCGGCACACGCGCTTCGTGACCGGCCAGTCCGACATCGAACAGAGCGAACCAAGACAGAACGCAGGAGATCACGAGAAAAGTCGAGGTGGTGAGTTCGGCGAGCAGCGATCCCGCGGCCGGCGTAGCGTGCTCGGGTTCCTCGACATGGGTATTAGCGGAGGCGGCGTGGTCCGCTTGCGGCGAGGGAGTCGCGCGCGTGTGATCCTCGGCAACGAGCGCGGCGGCATGATCATCCGCTGCCGGTGGCGGGTCCTCGCCCGGGAACCGGTCGCGCGCGCCAATGAGCGAAATGACGCCGGCGATGACGGCGCCGAGCAGCGGCAACAGAACGATGGCTACATACATGCCGCCCTAGCCCCCCGCACTCAACCCGCACACCCGGATAGCCGTGACACCGTCTTCGTCCATATGACCAAGCCGATCATGCGCCCTAGCCCTTCAGTAAATCGATGTCTTCAACCGCGATCGATCCGCGGTTGCGGAAATAGGCGACGAGAATAGCCAGACCGATCGCGGCTTCGGCAGCCGCGACCGTCAACACAATGAGCGCGTAGACCTGTCCGACGATGTCGCCGAGAAAACTCGAGAACGCGACCAGGTTGATGTTGACCGCGAGCAGAATGAGTTCGATCGACATCAAGATGATGACGACATTCTTGCGGTTGAGAAAGATACCGAGAACGCCGAGCGTGAAGACGATCGCCGCGACCGAAAGATAGTGGCCAAGGCCGATGGTCAAAGCGGCATTCATGCCAGCATTCATGGCAGCCCCTGCCCCGGCTTTACTTTGACGATCTCAATTGCGGTGGCTTTGCTGCGCGCGACCTGTTGGGCGATGACTTGACGCCGCACATTCGGCTTGTGGTGGAGCGTGAGCACGATGGCCCCGATCATCGCCACCAGCAGAATGATGCCGGCCGCCTGAAAGAAGTAGATATAGTTTGTATAGAGCACGAGTCCGAGCGCCTGCGTGTTGGAAACTTGCGACGGCGGCGGGATCGGCGCGGTGATTGCTTTGGCGACGTCCGGACCGACCGCCCAAGCGCCGACGACGATCAGAAGCTCAATCAGGAGCACGGCGCCAATGAGCGCGCCAACCGGCAAGTACGAGAGAACGCCGCGCCGCAACGCGGTAAAATCGACATCGAGCATCATGACGACGGACAGGAACAACAGCGCGACAGCGCCGACATAGACAATGATCAGAATCCAGGCCAAGAACTCGGCGCCCATCAGAACAAATAATCCGGCCGCATTGACGAAGGCGAGAATGAGGAACAATACCGAATGCACCGGATTGCGCGCGGCGATCACCATCACGGCCGAGGCGACCGTTACCACGGCAAAGAGATAGAAAAAAATCGCGTGCAATAGCATCGGCCTGAAGTCTCAGCGATAAGGCGCGTCGAGGGCAAGGCTCTGGGCGATTTCGCGTTCCCAGCGATCGCCATTGGCGAGTAGCCGCTCCTTGTCATAGTAAAGTTCTTCGCGCGTTTCGGTCGCGAATTCGAAATTCGGTCCTTCGACAATCGCATCGACCGGACATGCTTCTTGGCACATGCCGCAATAAATGCACTTGACCATGTCGATGTCATAGCGCGTGGTGCGGCGTGTGCCGTCGTTTCGCCGCGGGCCGGCTTCGATCGTGATCGCCTGCGCCGGACAAATGGCCTCGCACAATTTGCAGGCGATGCAGCGCTCTTCGCCGTTGGGATAACGTCGTAGCGCGTGCTCGCCGCGAAAGCGCGGCGAAATCGGATTTTTCTCGAACGGATAGTTCACCGTCGCCTTGGGCTTGAAGAAATAGCGCAGCGACAACACCAAGGCTTGCCAGAATTCCTTGAGGAAGAGCGCGCGGGCGGCCTGGTCCAATTTCATATCAACCCCACTTGTGGCCAAGCATGTTGCCGACCCAATATCCCGCCGTACCCAGTACAGCAATCGCGAAACCCAAAATCACGCGCCGCATGACCGAGAGCTTGTCCTCGAAGGCGGAGCGCTGCGCGTTGGTCTCTGGCCCGTTTGCGGCGCGCAGACGCCGCTCCACGATACGGATGCCGGGAACATAGATCGCGACGGCAACGATCATCCCGCAGAGCGCGCCAAGCCAGGCCGGCAATGACAATTCCATGCCGTCCTCCGATCATTGCGGCGCCCAGCCGGTGAGCTGCAGGAAGCCGGCCACGATCGCGACCATGGCAAGCGAGATCGGCAAAAACACTTTCCAGCCGAGCCGCATCAATTGATCGTAGCGGTAGCGTGGCACGAATGCTTTCACCATCGCAAACATGAAGAACACAAAGCCTGCCTTGAGCACAAACCAGATGACGCCCGGCACCCAGGTGAACGGCACGATTGGGAATGGCGGCAGCCAACCGCCGAGAAACAGGATCGTGGACATGGCGCACATGGTGCAGATCGCAACATATTCGCTGAGCATCAGCATCATGTAGGGCGTCGAGCCGTATTCGACCATGTAACCGGCGACGAGTTCAGATTCCGCCTCGACCAGATCAAATGGCGGCCGATTGGTTTCGGCGAGCGCAGAGACGAAGAATATGATGAACATCGGGAATAGCGGCAGCCAATACCAGCCGAACATGCCCCATTTCGAATTTTGCGCCTCGACGATCGCGGTGAGATTGAGCGATCCGACGCACAGCAGCACGGTGATGATGACAAAACCGATCGAAACTTCGTACGACACCATCTGCGCCGCCGAGCGCAGCGCGGCCAGGAACGGATATTTTGAGTTCGACGCCCAGCCGGCCATGATGACGCCGTAGACGCCGAGCGAAGAGATCGCGAAGATATAAAGTATTCCGACATTGATATTGGCAATGGTCCAGCCGGCGTCGACCGGAATGACCGCCCAAGCGGCGAGCGCTAGCACGGTAGTCACGAACGGCGCGAGCAGGAATACGCCTTTGTTGGCGCCGGCCGGGATGACCGGCTCTTTCAGCACGAATTTAAGCAGATCGGCAAAAGACTGAAACAGGCCCCACGGCCCAACCACGTTCGGCCCGCGCCTGATCTGCACGGCCGCCCAGATTTTGCGATCGGCATACAGCACATAGGCGACAACGATGAGCAAAATGATGAGAAGCAGCAGGCTTTGCGCCACCATTATTGCGAACGGCCAGAGATAATCGGAAACGAATGCAGCCATGATCGGACCCGCTACTGCGCCGCCGTTGCCGCCGCGCGGCCCTGCGCCAGCGCCGAGCATTCGGCCATCACCGCGGAGGCGCGCGTGATCGGATTGGTCAAATAATAATCATCGATGATCGACGTGAACGGCGCTTTGTCGGTGTTTCCGCCCACCGCCGCCAGTTTTCGGATGCCGACGGGATCGGCCGGCGTGATCTCACCGATCCGCAGCAAATGCGGATGGGCCTTGAACAATTCCGCACGGAGCGCGCGCAGCGAGTCGTAAGGCAGCCGATGCTTGAGCACATCCGACAAAGCCCGCAGGATCGCCCAATCCTCGCGCGCGTCGCCGGGCGGGAAGGAGGCGCGCGTCGCCATCTGCACCCGTCCCTCGGTATTCACATAGATCGCCGATTTTTCCGGATAGGCGGCGCCCGGTAGAATCACATCGGCCCGCGATGCGCCGCGATCGCCGTGGGTGCCGATATAAATTACGAAGGCGCCCGGCGCGATCTCGATTTCGTCGACGCCGAGCAGGAAAGCGAGGTCGAGAGTTCCGTAGGCCGCCATCTGGCGCGTGGTCAGGCCGCCCGGCCCAGGCACGAACCCGACATCGAATGCGCCGACCCGCGCCGCCGCGCCATGTAAGACGCAATAGCCGTTCCAGCCGTCCTTCAC
>JBASAH010000182.1:0-2932 GCA_049650505.1 Xanthobacteraceae bacterium | reverse complement strand
CGGCATTTATGAGTACACGCCCTAGCGCTCCGCCGTCTTCGCGCCGGCGCTTTTCGCCACGGCATCGAGCGGCCAGCGCGCTCGCGGCGCGACATCGAGCGGATCGGTCAAGCCGAGCGCCAGCCGCTCCGCGCCGGCCCAGGCGATCATGGCGGCATTGTCGGTACACAAAGCCGGCGGTGGCGCGACGAGTTCGGTGCCGACTTCAAAGGCGACGCGATGCAGCACTTTGCGGATCGCCTGATTGGCGGCGACACCGCCGGCGCAGACCAATGCGTTGGGAGTGCCGATCCGCAGCCGAAACAGCCGCAACCCGCTGCGCAGCCGGTCTTTGACCACGTCGACCACCGCCTGCTGGAAAGAAGCGCAGAGGTCGGCCACGTCCTCGTCGCTCAGCGGCGCTATTTTTTCCGCCTCGAGGCGTAGCGCGGTTTTAAGGCCGGAGAACGAGAAATCCGCATCGCGCCGGCCTGTCATCGGCCGCGGCAAGACGAAACGTTCGCCATCGCCACGAGCTGCTTCCTTTTCAACGAGCGGCCCGCCGGGAAAGCCGAGACCCAGTAATTTCGCCGTCTTGTCAAAAGCCTCGCCGATCGCGTCATCGACCGTGCCACCGAGCCGTAGATAATCGCCGACGCCGCGCACGGCGAGGATCTGGGTGTGGCCGCCGGAGGCGAGGAACAGGCAATAGGGAAAAGCGGTCGCTTCGGTGAGCCGCGCGGTGAGTGCATGACCTTCGAGATGATTGACCGCGAGCAACGGCTTGTCGTGCGCCAGCGCGATGGCTTTTGCCGTGGTCAGGCCGACGATGACGCCGCCAATCAGTCCCGGACCTGCCGCCGCAGCAACCCCATCGAGCGCCTCGAAAGAAATTTGCGCCTCGCTCATCGCTTTGGCGATGATGCGATCGAGCGCTTCGACATGGGCGCGGGCAGCGATCTCGGGGACGACGCCGCCGAATTCGGCGTGCTCGCTGATTTGCGACAGCACGATATTGGACAAAATGCGCCCGCGGCCATCGTCGCTGCGGCTCACCACCGCGGCGGCTGTTTCATCGCAAGTCGTCTCGATGCCGAGGATCAACATCGGTGTATTATAGGTTGCGATGAGGCAATCCTCGACTCCGACTTCTATTCTGCGTCTTGGCTCGCGCGGTTCGCCGCTGGCGCTGGTCCAGGCGCGCCAAGCGCAAAACGCTATTGCCCAGGCATGCGGCGTGGCGCCGGAGGCCATCAAAATCGAGGTCATCCGCACCACCGGCGACAAGATGCAGGATAGACCGGTCCAGGACAGGCCTTTGGCGGAGGCCGGCGGCAAAGGGCTGTTCACCAAGGAAATCGAGGAGGCCTTGCTGGCCGGCACCATCGATGTCGCGGTGCATTCGTCCAAAGATCTCCCGGCCTTTTTGCCGGCCGGGCTTACGCTGGCGGCATTCCTGCCGCGCGAGGACCCCCGCGACGCTCTGATTAGCAGCAAAGCCAACAGCCTGCGCGAGCTACCGCACGATGCGCTGGTCGGCACGTCTTCGCCGCGTCGGCAAGCTTTGCTCAAACGCGCGCGCCCCGATCTGCGCATCGCGCCAATGCGCGGCAACGTCGAAACGCGGTTGCGTAAGATTGAAGCCGGCGAGGCGGATGCCACTGTGCTTGCGGCAGCTGGATTAAAGCGGCTCGGGCTGCTTTCGGCGGCGAGTGCCGTGCTTGAGGTCGAGGAGTTCTTACCGGCGGCAGGCCAGGGTGCAATCGCGCTCGAGACGCGCGCCAATGACGATAAGATCCGCGCACTTGCCGCCGCGGTCGATGATGCCGATACCGCGACCGCGCTTGCCGCCGAGCGTGCCTTTCTCGCCGCCCTCGGCGGCTCGTGCCGCACGCCGATTGCCGGCCATGCGCAGGTCGGGGGTGATACGGTCAGCTTTCGCGGCCTGATCGCAACAATTGACGGCCGCGATGCCGTCGAAGTTTTCCGGCAAGGCCGCCGCGCCGAAGCGGCGGCGCTCGGCGCCGATGCCGGCCATGAGATCAAGGCGCGCGCCGGCGCCGAATTTTTTGTCGAGGACTAAGCATTGCGGATCCTGGTGACCCGACCGCAACCCAGCGCGGCAGATACCGCCATGGCCTTGCGCGCGCGCGGTCATGAGCCGATCGTCGCGGCGCTCCTCGAAATGGAGCTTTTATCTGAAGTCGATCCCAAGACCGGACCGTGGGACGCGATTCTGCTCACCAGCGCCAACGGCTTGTGGGGCATTTGCACGTTCGCCCGGAACAAAAAGTGGCACGGCATACCGGTGTTCGCCGTCGGCGAAATCAGCGCGAAAGCGGCGCGCGATATAGGCTTCGCTGAGGTCGCCTCGGCCGGAGGCAATGTCAACGATCTCGCTAAGCTCGTCGTCGCGCGGCTCAAACCGCCGGCGCGGCTGCTTTATCTCGCCGGCGAGGAACGCTCCGGCGATCTCGCCGAAGCGCTGCGGGCAAAAAACTTCGAGGTCGATCTGGTCGTGGTTTACCGCTTTCTCACGGCGCAATTGCTCCCACAGCCCGCCGCGGAGGCGCTGGCGGGTGAAATCGATGGGGTCTTGCATTTCTCCCGTGCCAGTGCGGAGACGTTTCTCGAGGCGGCGCGCAATTCGAAGCTGCTGGATGCGGCGCTAACAAAGCCGGTCCACTTTTGCCTGTCCGAAAATGTCGCCCTACCGCTGCGCGAGGCCGGCGCGGCACAGATTCGCGTCGCGGCGCGGCCGGACGAAGCTGCGCTCCTCGAACTTTGCGTTTAGGCAAAGCATTTACGATCAACGATCGGCCATGTTGCCGCTGCCTCCGACGCGTACTATGCCGGGGACGAGGTGAGCCGAATGACGAGCGAGTCGGACAACACCGCAGGCCGGCGCCCGCCCACCATTGAATTGGCGGCGACCGAAGTCGCGACCCCCGCC
>JBASAH010000181.1:0-3193 GCA_049650505.1 Xanthobacteraceae bacterium | reverse complement strand
TAACAGCGTGTGGGCGTGGACGAAGGGCATGACGCTAGGGAAATTAATGTACAGGGACTACCAACGAAGTGGCCTGGGCAAAAAATTCGCAATTGAACTCACCGAGAATTTTAAGAAGGGAAGTGGCATTTTACCGATTAAGGACCAACGGCCCCCCAGGCGGTTCTTGCGCTTCTTGCTCGGTGCTTAGCCACCGCAGAGTTCATCTGGCTTCTCCTAATCCCGTATTCCTGCGTCATGGAGGAATTTCTCTCCTCATTGGCACCAGGTGGGCGCTACGCCGGTGGTGATCCCGCGGACATGATCAGCCCATGCGGCCAGGGCGGCGCGGGTCTCACGTTCGTAGATTGATCTGTTGTAGACGCCGGCGACGCCGCGCTTGCTGCCACTGACATGGTTCAGCACGGCTTCGATCACGTGCGGCGGGCAATGTTGAGATCAGCAATTCGGGCTAACGGTCCTGGCCCACGCACGACCGCTATCTAAGATTTACGATTTCTTTGCCATCTCACCGTTTTTAGATTTTACGATTTCTTTGCTATCTCACTTTTAACACACATCAACGCAAGACTATGGGAGGATTTATCGACCCTACGGCAAAAAGGGGCAACTGTGTGATGCGTAAATCTTCGTTGATGCTATTTGCTGCGGCAGTCCTTCATCTGACTGCAAGCCAAAGCGCACTAGCAGCGGACTTATACGCGCCGAGGCCTCAACCTCAGGTTTACGTACAGCCACCGCCCATTTCTTATATTTGGACGGGCTGCTACGTCGGCGGAAACATCGGTGGGGCTTGGTCAAACGTCGATCTTACCGGCGTAAACGGTGTGAACTTTTCAGCAGCCAATAGCGGCTTTGCCGGTGGTGGTCAGATCGGCTGCGATTACAACTGGGGCGCAAGCCCGTGGGTGGTTGGTATTCGCAATATGCTCGACGCGACAAGTTTGAGCAGCAGCACGACGTTATCGACTGTACCTTTCACAGGCAACGTAAACAGCCGCACGCGCTGGTTCGATACTTTGACGGCTCGCGGCGGCTACCTCGTAACACCGCAGGTCTTGCTCTATGCGCAAGGCGGCGCGGCGTGGACCAATACAGATATAACCTTTTTGACTGGCGCAGGTGCACAGGTTGGCGAGACCTCAAATGACCATACTGGCTGGACGGTCGGTGCCGGTGTCGAATGGGGGTTCGCGCCGCACTGGTCGGTGTTTGCCGAATACAACTTCATGGGCTTCGGCACGCAAAGTGCGACCTTTACCGGCTGTGGTGGCACTTGTGTCGTCAATGCCAATGCCAAAGCGAATATGCAGAATGTCCTAGCTGGCGTGAACTACAAATTCTAATGCTGGTGGCGGGCTTATCCCGCTCTAGGCGGGAATGGGTTTGATCCTTTCCATTGGAATGATGTTGTCAGCTTCCGGCGGCCGATCGCAGTAAGCGGCCCAGGCCTTCATCAGTTCGCGGCGATGCTCCAATGCCGTGCCGCGCCGATAAGCGCGCTCGGTGGCGTCACCCACGGTGTGCGCCAGGGCGAGTTCGACCACATCGCGCGGAAACCTTGCCGCTATGAGATCACCAGCCCAATCGCGGAAGGTTGAGCGGAAGCCATGAACGGTGGCGTCGACGCCCAACCGTTCCACCACGCTCAGCATGGCATCATTGGAAAGGGGCCGCTCGTCTCTGAAGCCTTGAAATATCAAGCGCGAGGGTCGGTTTTCGTAATTCTGAGCGTCCGGCAGAGCACGACATTGCAGCCCCGGTGCTGACGCACCGGGGCTTTTTTACGTCAGCACATGAAGCCACGAGCGGCCGGGCGAGCGTAATGTTATCCAGTTGGTTCGGTCGCCGCGAAAGCCGGGACGCGCGCAGCGAAGACGTCTAGCCATGCTACAAGGCGTGGATGCGCTTTGCGCCAGCCTTCGCCGAAGCGAAAATCACGGTAACCGAGCGCGCAAGCGAGCGTGATCTGGCCGATATTGGGCAAGCTGCCCGCGGCGGCGGCCACTACCGGTGGATCGGATTCAAGGACTTCCAGAGCACGGTTGACCTTGCCGGCTTGATGATCGAGCCATTTTTGCTCGTGATGTTCGCGCGCGCGCCATCGCGCCTCGTAAACGGTGAGGATCGAAGCGTCGAGAATGCCGTCGCATAACGCCTGCAGCCGTAGCGCGGCGAGCCGCTGCCGCGGTTCGCGCGGAACGATCTTGCCGCCGCCGGCACGCTCATCGAGGAAATCGACGATCACACGTGAATCGTAATAGACGGTGCCGTCTTCGTCGATCAGCACTGGAATTTTGCCGAGGGGATTTTGCCGGCGCAGGCTGTCAGAGACGTCCGTCGGATCGGCGGGCTCGCTTCGCGTTTGGTCATCAAAACCCAAGAGCGAAATCGCAATCCACACCTTGCGCCCGAACGGCGACGCGGGGGACGAACGCAGAATCATCATTGCCGCACCCATATATGAAATCGAGCGGTCGAGGAATGCGCCTGCAGAGCTCTCTGGCGATGCCGGCAGTGCGCACGCACATGCGTGCTGCACCGGCAAAGGTCAAGTCCTGCGCAGCAGAGGTAGTTCTAGCCGGTGACGACGAGATTGACGGCCTTTGGGCCTTTGCCCTTTTTGTCGGGCTCGACCTCGAACGTGATGCGCTGGCCTTCCATCAGCGATTTCAGCCCCGCGCGTTCAACGGCGGTAATGTGGACGAACACGTCGCGGCCGCCATCGTCGGGCTTGATAAAGCCGTAGCCGCGCTCACCGTTGAAAAATTTGACCGTACCGGTCATTGCCATTGCGCAAACTCCTTCCCGTGCTCACGTCGCCGCCACCGTCGAGGCTGACGGCTAGGCCGGACATCCACACGAGCAAAGAGCTTAAGCCCCCCACGGCCTCAGCCACTCCGCCGGCCCCCCACAGGAGGCGGAACGTCTAAGCCAGCTAACAAAGCTAAACCAATTCGGACGTGTGGAAAAGTGGGGACGCAGCTCGCGTTTTCCGCAGTTTCCGGCGCTCCTGATGCGCCAAGGCGCGTCGCTGGCCTATTCGCGGGCGAGCCAGTCGATCCGGTAAGCGCCCGTCGGCGCCAGCAGGCGCGTCAGCGCGGGAAGGATCGTGCGCAATTCGCTTTCCAACGGATAAGGCGGGTTGGCGATGATAATGCCGGAGCCGGCGAGCGCGCCGGCGGCCCGCCGC
>JBASAH010000180.1:0-4463 GCA_049650505.1 Xanthobacteraceae bacterium | reverse complement strand
GTCCTGCGCGACGCAGCCCGCCATCGCTCGCCCAATGCGGGCTATCCGGAAGCGGCGATGGCCGGCGCGCTCGGACTGTCGCTGGCGGGGCCGCGTTTCTATGCCGGTATACGCGTCGAGGACGCGTTCATGGGTGACGGCCGGCGCGAGGCAGAAGCCAAAGATATCCGCCGGGCGCTGGCGCTCTACCGTTGTGCCGACGCGATCTTGCTGGCGCTTCTCGCAGGGCTCACCGCAGTGCTCATCGCGCTAAATTGAGCAGGCGATCGAGATCGAGATGCGCGGCGAGATGCGCGGCGAGCCGATCGAGCGTTTGCTCGATCATCTCATCATAGGCGATGCCAGCCGTGCCAGCCGACAGGCGGCCGAGCCAAGCCGCACGCTGACAATCGTCGGCGAACAGCCCGTGGATGTAGCTGCCGAGCACGCGGCCGTCGGCGGATACCGCTCCCTCAGGCGAACCGTCGTCGAGCCTTGCAAATGGACGCGCGCAGTCGGGCCCTGTGGTGATGCCCACGTGCATCTCATAGCCAGAAAACGGTGCACCGCCATTCGTCATGCCACGGATCGGCTCAAGTCGCTTGTGCTCGGCGAGTACGGTTTCGACGTCGAGCAAGCCGAGGCCGGCGACTTTGCCCGGAGAGCCCTCGATACCCTGCGGGTCGGCGATAGCGCGCCCCAACATCTGATAGCCACCGCATAGACCGAGCACCATCCCGCCACGCCGCCGGTGCGCGGCAATGTCGATGTCGAATCCCGCCGCGCGGAGCGCATGCAGATCGGCGATCGTCGCTTTCGAGCCCGGCAAAATGACTAAGCCCACATCGCCCGGCAGTGCGACGCCGGGACGCAACCGGATCAGATCGACTGCAGATTCCGCTTCGAGCGGATCAAGATCGTCGAAATTGGCAATGTGCGGCAAGATCGGAATGGCGACGCGCACGCGGGTGTGCGATTTTGCCGGCCGCGGCTGCTCTAGCGCAAGCGCGTCCTCAGCCGGCAACAAATGCGCGTCCCGGAAGAAAGGAATGAGACCGAGCGCCGGCCAGCCGGTCGCTTGCGCAATACGTGTCATCGCATCAGCGAACAGTGCGGCGTCGCCACGAAATTTGTTGACGATGAACCCGCATATCAGGCCGGCGTCCTTGGCCTCGGTCACGGCTTTGGTGCCGACGATGCTGGCGATCACGCCGCCACGGTCGATATCGCCGATCAGCACGACCGGAACATCGGCCGCTTGAGCAAAACCCATATTGGCGATGTCGTTGGCACGGAGATTGATCTCGGCGGCGCTGCCGGCGCCCTCGACCAGTACGAGATCGGCTGCGCCGCGCAAGTGCCGGTAGCTTTCCAAGACGGCGGGCAGCAGATCACGTTTCATGTGCTGATAGGCGGCAGCCTTGGCGCTGCCATAGACGCGGCCTTGCACGATAATTTGCGCGCCGATCTCGCTTTGCGGTTTGAGCAGAACCGGATTCATGTGGACGGTAGGCGGCGTGCGCGCCGCGCGCGCTTGAAGGGCTTGGGCGCGGCCGATCTCGCCGCCATCGGACGTCACCGCGGCATTGTTGGACATGTTCTGTGGCTTGAACGGACGCACCGCGAGGCCGCGCAACGTAAAGGCCCGGGCAAGACCGGCGACGATCAGTGATTTGCCGACATCCGAACCGGTGCCCTGGAACATCAGCGCGCGTCCAGGCATCGCTAAAACAGGCGTCGCTGAAATAGGCATGGCTAGAACTCGATGCCGGGCTGCGCTTTCACGCCGGCGGCGAAATGGTGCTTCACCAAAGTCATTTCGGTAACGAGGTCGGCGGCGGCGAGCAGCTCCGGTTTGGCATTGCGGCCAGTGACGACCACATGCAAGCCGGACGGTCGCGCGCTAAGCGCCGCGACGACGGCCGTTAAATCGAGATACTCATAGCGCAGCGCGATGTTGAGTTCGTCCAGGATGAGCATCGCCAGATTCGGATCGGCCATGAGCTCGCGTGCTTTTGCCCAGGCGCGTTCGGCCGCGGCGATGTCGCGCGCGCGATCTTGCGTCTCCCAGGTGAACCCCTCGCCCATCGTGTGCCAGACAAGCTGATCGCCAAATCGCGCCAATGCATCGCGTTCCGCCGAATGCCAGGCGCCTTTGACGAATTGCACGACGCCGACGCGGTGGCCGCGCCCGAGCATGCGCAACGCCAACCCGAATGCCGCGGTCGATTTACCTTTGCCGGTGCCGGTATGGACAATCAGCAATCCTTTCTCGATCGTCTTGGCGGCGACTTCCGCGTCCTGCACGGCCTTGCGCTTGGCCATTTTGGCGCGATGCCGTTCGGCTTCATCTTGATCGATCGGTTGCGTCATCGCTTCACCTGAGACCGGGTTGGGCAAATCCTTTGGCAAATGCCTGAGCGCACGGTTTGACGCACGGCCTTACAGCGCTCCCTTGAGCGCGAGCGGCAGGCCGGCGACGACAAGAACCACCCGGTCGGCGCGCGCAGCGAGGCGCTGGTTGAGCATGCCCTGCAAATCGCGAAAGCGCCGGCCCAGCGGATAATCCGGCACCAGGCCATAGCCGACTTCATTTGCGACCATTACGATCGGCGCCTCAACCGCAGCCAAAGCTTGTTCGAGCCGCGTAGTTTCCGTGTCGATATCGGCGGCGTCCAGCACGAGATTAGAGAGCCACAGTGTCAGGCAGTCGATCAATACTGGCGTTCCGTGGCGTGATTGGAGCGAGCCGACGAGATCGCGCGGCGCTTCAATGGTCTGCCAGGCCGTGCCACGGCGCGCGCGATGCGCGGCAATGCGTTCGGCCATCTCGGCGTCGCCCGGTTCCGCCGTCGCAACATAGTTCCATGGCGGTTGCCACGGCGGTGGCAGGCTTGCGATCAATTGCTCGGCGTAACGACTCTTGCCGGAACGCGCGCCGCCGAGAACGAGAGAAAGTCTTGCTACGTTCTGCATGAAAGTCCGGCGACCAGATTGACAGGCCCACACATCGAAATCTATCACTAAGGCACCGATGGTCCCTCGATGAGGGTGAATAGGGAATGCGGTGCGGCCGCGCATGCGCGACGGCCAAATCCGCAGCTGCCCCCGCAACTGTGAGCGGGAAGTCTTGTCCGGTTAAGCCACTGGCGCATCATATGCGCCGGGAAGGCGGGGCGAGGCGACGATCCGCGAGCCAGGAGACCTGCCATCGGCCGTGTCGACGCGACAAACACGGGTCGGGGTGCACCTGTGGATGATCTGAAAGACGAAAGTCTTTTGGTCCTCGCTCGCGCCGACGGCAGGTTAGGCGAGGACCGTTAGTGCTCAACCATCTGAGATCGGCGCTTGACGATGCGTCGCCCCATCAGGGGCGCAAGATCGCCGCCATTTACGTGCTGCTGTTCGCCGCCAATGCGGTCGTCTGGACCTGGGCTTTCATCGCGCTGTCCGGTCGTCCGACGCTTCTCGGCACCGCAATGCTCGCTTATGTGCTGGGGCTGCGCCACGCCGTCGATGCCGATCACATCGCCGCCATCGACAATGTGGTGCGCAAGCTCATGCAGGAAGGCAAACGGCCGGTCTCGGCCGGGTTGTTCTTCTCGCTCGGGCATTCGCTCGTCGTCGCGATCGCCGTCGCCGTGATTG
This sequence comes from Xanthobacteraceae bacterium, assembly GCA_049650505.1. Taxonomy (GTDB): domain Bacteria; phylum Pseudomonadota; class Alphaproteobacteria; order Rhizobiales; family Xanthobacteraceae; genus BOG-931. Next base: position 836 of record JBASAH010000180.1, on the reverse strand, counting down.
TCGGAACGGCTTTCGCCCTGCAGGGCCGGCTTCACCCATTCAAGGTGATTGGCAGCGTGATCGGCACCGGCACATCGGCATTTTTCCTGCTCGCCATCGCAGCCGTCAATCTGATCATTTTGCGCGGCGTATGGCGGAGCTTCCAGCGCGCGCGGCGCGGCGAAGCGGTTGCCGAGCACGAGCTCGATCAATTGCTCTCCGGCCGCGGCCTGCTAGCCCGGATCTTCCGGCCGCTGTTTCGCATGGTGACGCGAAGCTGGCACATGTTCCCGATCGGCTTTTTGTTCGGACTGGGCTTCGACACCGCGACGGAAATCACGCTCTTCACCGTCGCCGGCAGCCAAGCCTCCGACGGCATAAGCTTTGGCACGGTGATGATCTTTCCGGCGCTGTTCGCCGCCGGAATGACACTCGTCGATACCAGCGATAGCGTGCTCATGGTCGGCGCCTATGGCTGGGCATTTCTCAATCCGATCCGCAAGATTTGGTACAATCTGACCATCACCGCGATTTCCGCCCTGGTCGCGATGCTGATCGGCGGCATCGAGGCGCTGGGCCTTCTCGCCAGCAAGCTCGAACTGGCCGGCGGCTTCTGGGATATGGTCGGCAGGCTCAACTCTGGGCTCGCCGGTTTCGGTTACGTCGTCATCGCAATTTTCGTAGCCAGCTGGATCGTCTCCTTGCTGATCTACCGCTGGAGCGGCCTTGGCCGCATCGTCGTTGAGCGCGCGTGAGACAACTCGATGTCCGAAACCCGATTGCCGGTCATTTATGTTTGCGTCACCTGCCGGCGCGCCGGCGAGCCGGAGGCCGAGCCACGTCCCGGCGCGCTTCTC
>JBASAH010000179.1:0-3071 GCA_049650505.1 Xanthobacteraceae bacterium | reverse complement strand
GCGCGGCGGCGTGGCTTTTGGCACCCGCATCGTAACGATGTCGATGCTGCCCTGGCGAGGCTCGGCGCCGACGCCGCTGCGGAAGCGCTGACATGACCACGTACCGCATTGCGATGCCCGAGCGGCGCGGCGTCTGCCCGGGCCTGTCGCGGCCGTTGCCGACCGGCGACGGTTTGCTGGTCCGTCTTATGCCAATCGGCACTATTGCGCTCGACGCGTTCGCCGCACTGTGTGCGGCGGCGCGGCGCCATGGCACCGGCATCGTCGAGATCACGGCGCGCGGCAGCATCCAGATACGCGGCTTGAACGCCGGCTCCGCATCTAAATTCGCCAATGAGATCGCCGCGCTCGGCATGGCCGCCGCGGATGGCGTGCCTGTTCTGTGCAATCCGCTCGCTGGACTCGATGCCGAGGAAATTTTTGATGCCTCGACGCTTGCCGCCACACTGCGCGGCGCGCTGGCGCAACAAAGGCTTGCGGAGCGGCTCGATCCTAAGGTCTCCGTGATCATCGATGGCGGTGGGCCATTCAATCTTGCGCGCGTCGCTGCCGATTTTCGCCTCAGCGCGCAACTAGTAAACGGCACGCCCGCGCTGCACATCGGCGTCGGCGGCGAAGCGACGAACGCCATCGATCTCGGCCTGATCGCGCCCGAATATGCGCTCGAAGCCGTGTTGCGCCTGCTTTCAGTGCTGGCGCAGCGCGGCAGCAGCGCGCGCGCAAGCGAGGTAATCGCGGCCGAGGGCGCAATCCCATTTCATGATGCGCTGGCGTCCGCGCGCGCCGCATCCGCGACGCAATTCGATCCAGACGGAGCAACCAATCTCGATCTTAGTTCTGCGTCGTCCCAATCCAAAGACGCGATTGGACTGCACCCGTTGCGCGACGGCTCGCTTGCCTGCGGGATCGGTCTCGCCTTCGGCCATGCCGAGGCAAGCCTGCTCGAGAAAGTCGCCGGTGCGGCGGCGGCTGCCGGAGCGCGCAGCCTGCGCACTGCACCGAACCGTGCGCTGCTGGCGATCGGACTAAGCGCGCAAGACGCAGCGACGTTTTTCGCCGCTGCCGACCAGCTCGGTTTTGTCACCCGTGCCAACGATCCGCGCCGGCATGTCATTGCCTGCGCCGGCGCACCGTTATGCGTCTCCGGCTATATCGCCGCACGCGCTTTGGCGCCGCGTATCGTCGCCGCTGCGGCGCCATATCTCGGCGACGGTTCGACGCTCCACGTTTCCGGCTGTGGCAAAGGCTGCGCCCATGCCGGCGCCGCGTCACTCACTGTAATCGGCACGGTCGGTCATTGCGCCCTGATCGCCAATGGCTGCGCGCGCGATACGCCGTTCGCGACGGCGCCAGTAGGCGAGTTGCCGGCTGCCATCGCACGATACTTGCGTGAAGGTCGCGCCGCTGCCGCCAACGGAGCCAGCCCTGGCGCCAACCATGGAGCCGATCATGCCTGAGCGCGCGACCGCGCAAGCCGCTAGCTATTTGCGCGACGGCGCGGCGATCTATCGCCAGTCATTCGCCATCATCCGGGCCGAGGCGGACCTGTCGCGCTTCACGCCGGAAGAAGCCGACATTGCCGTTCGCATGATTCATGCCTGCGGTCAGGTCGAGGTGGCGCAGCATATCGTCTTCGCGGGCAACCTGGTTGCCGCGGCGCGCGATGCGCTCTCCACCGGCGCGCCGATCCTGTGCGATTCCGAAATGGTAGCGCGCGGCATCATCCGCGCGCGCTTGCCGGCGGGGAACGAAGTGATTTGCACGCTCAACGACCCGCGCAGTGCGGCACTTGCCGCAAAGGCCAAGACCACCCGGTCGGCGGCGGCGCTCGATTTGTGGCTGGATCGTGTTGGCGGCGCGGTGGTCGCGATCGGCAATGCGCCGACAGCGCTGTTCCGACTGCTCGAACTGTTGGAAGCGGGCGCGCCGAGACCGGCGGTGATTGTCGGCATTCCGGTTGGCTTCGTTGGCGCCGCGGAATCGAAGGAAGCGCTCGCAGACAAAGTGGATGGCGTGCCGTTCTTGATCATACGCGGCCGTATCGGCGGCAGCGCCATGACCGCTGCCGCCATTAATGCATTGGCGAGGCCGGGACTATGAGCATGGTTGGCGCAGCAAATGCCGGCAAGCTCATCGGCGTTGGCGTCGGCCCCGGCGATCCAGAATTGATGACGCTCAAGGCAACACGCGCGCTGCACCAAGCCGATGTGGTCGCGTATTTCGCCAAAGCGGGAAATCCAAGTCATTCACGCACGATCGCCGAACATCACTTGCGCGCCGGAGTCGTTGAACTACCCCTCGCCTATCCGATCACGACCGAGCTGCCGAAATGCAGCACCGGCTATCGCGACGCAGTCGAGAATTTCTATGCGCGTGCGGCCGACGAGATTGCGAAACATCTGAAAGCTGGGCGCGTGGTTGCCGTCATTTGCGAAGGCGATCCATTGTTCTACGGCTCCTACATGCATCTGCATGCGCGGCTCGCGCCGCGTTTCGCCACCGAAGTCATCGCCGGCGTCACCGGCATGTCGGGCTGCTGGTCGGCGGCGGGAATACCGATCGCCCAGGGCGACGACGTGCTCACCGTGCTGCCGGCGACGCTGCCAGAAGATGAGTTGGTTCGGCGCCTGTCGGACGCGAATGCCGCGGTGGTGATGAAGGTTGGCCGGCATCTGCCGAAATTGCGCCGCGCGCTTGAACGCAGCGGCAGGCTGCCACACGCGATTTATGTCGAGCGCGGCACGATGGCTGAGGAAAAAATGATTCCGCTTGCCAGCAAAGCCGACGACGACGCGCCGTATTTCGCCGTCGTGTTGGTGCCGGGCTGGGAACAGCGTCCGCGAGGTGAGACATGAGCCTGGCCATGAACGGGCGCCTCGCCGTGATTGGCTTGGGACCCGGCGACCCGCATTATCTCACTGCGGCGGCAACCACCGCGCTGGCCGAGGCGCAAGCACTTTATGGCTATGGGCCTTATCTCGACCGCGTGCCGGCGCGTGGCGGCCAGAGCCGCTATCCGTCCGACAACCGCGAAGAGGCGGCGCGTGCGCGCGACGCGCTCCGCCATGCTG
>JBASAH010000178.1:0-8172 GCA_049650505.1 Xanthobacteraceae bacterium | reverse complement strand
GACCCGATCGGGCATGGCTCGTGCGCGCGCGGGAAGTCGCGCGCAAGCCGCGCCACCAGGCGCGCAGCCTTCTCGGCATTGGCCATGAGCACCTTGATGATGTCCTGCACAGTGACAGCGTCATGGTCCGGATGCCAGCAGTCGAAGTCCGTGACCATGGCCACGGTTGCGTAGCAAATCTCCGCTTCGCGGGCGAGCTTGGCCTCCGGCATGTTGGTCATGCCGATCACTGAATAGCCGAGATTTTTATAGGTAAGGCTTTCCGCCAGCGTGGAAAATTGCGGACCTTCGATGCAGACATAGGTGCCGTCGCGAACCAATTCGATGCCTTCGGCCATCGCTGCTTCGCCAAGGTGAATGCGCAGCCGCGGCGACACCGGATGCACCATCGATACGTGCGCGACACAGCCTTTGCCGAAAAACGAGCTCTCCCGTTTATGGGTGCGGTCGACGAATTGGTCGACCAGAACAAACGTCCCAGGCGGCAGATTTTCCTTAAACGAGCCGCAGGCCGACAATGAAACAAGATCGGTCACGCCGGCGCGCTTGAGCACATCGATATTGGCACGATAGTTGATGTCGGATGGCGAATGGCGATGGCCTTTGTCGTGGCGGGACAAAAACACGATCGGCAGTCCGGCAATCTCGCCGATCCGCAGCGGTGCGGAAGGCTCGCCCCACGGACTTTTAATCGTCTTCGACCGCACCTTCTCAAGCCCGGGAAGATCGTAAATCCCCGAGCCACCAATAATGCCGAGCACAGCCTTCATGAAAAATGATTCCCTGCGTTATAGAGGCGGAAGGCAGAAACGTCTGGCGATTGATCGTCGGAGTAATGATGCTCACCCACGGCAACGAGAATTGTCCTTCGTATTCGGGACGATTGCTCTGCACCGACACACTAAAATGCGCTTGTCCGATCGATCGTCCAACCAATTCCAGCTCAACAGGCCACAGCTTACGCCTTTCGTCTATTTTTCACCGATGATCATCGATTGATCGTTCGTGAGGTGCTCAACCCGCATGTCGCGGAAACCAGTCTCACGCATCCAGCCAATACAATCGGCACCAGTGAAACCGAAACCGCCTTCAGTCATGACGAGCATGTTCAAGCTGTCCAGCAAACTAGTTGCGTTGATAACCCGGGCGTCGTCGATTAGCCGTTCATAGACGATAAGAGCGCCCCCCGCGGGCAGAGCATCATAGGCTTTCTGCAGCAACTTTTTCTTGGTTCCCAAATTCCAATTATGCAACACGCGTCCCATTACCAGCACGTCCGCACTCGGCAGTTGGTCTTCGAAGAAATCTCCCGAATAAAATCGCAGCCGTCGGGAGAGGCCGTGCTCCTCCACGTACCTGTCGAACACTGATTTCATCGGGGGCACATCGAAACCACCGCCTGTCAGATGCTCATGGACGCGCGCGAGCTGCACGGGAAGGCAGCCCTGAGCAGATCCAATATCGATGACCGTTTGGTATTTCGCCCAAGGAACGTTCCCCGCGATGGCTATCGCCACAGGTAATGTCGCGGCTGACATTCCCCTAGCAAATACGCCAACCGCCTCCGGGTCAGCATATAGAGCTTGATAGTTGCCTTTCCCTGCTGCCGGCTTTCCAGTTTTCAGCACTCTAGTCAGCAAATTCCATCGTGCGTACAGCTGCACGTTGAACTCGATTTCCCCGCCGAGGTACGTCGGTTTCCGATCGTCGAGATAAAGGCCTGTCTCGCCCGTGCAGGCATACCGGCCGCTATCGTCGCGGTGGAGCAAGCCGAGTGCGACCAGCGCATCGAAGAAGTCGCGAGCGCCGCGTTGATCTATCCGCGTTCGGTTGGTCAACGTGCCCAGATCAAGCGGTCCGTCCGCCAGCGCAGTGAACACCCCTAGCTCGACTGCACTCAACAGGGCTTTGGCTTCCCGATAGGCATAGCCAAGCGCGCGAATGCGGTCTGGAAAAGCGCCTGACATTTCCAAAAGTCTCATGCCTTGCACGGGATCGTATTCAGCGCGGAGTTTTCACGAAACGGCCGATGGAGTTGCACCTTACGGAGACACGAGCCAATCGAGCGGACCCACGTACTTCCCGCGACAGAAATCGTCAATGATATTGTGGCTATCGCTGTTTGGCACTGCCTGAAGTGTCACGGTCGGCAAGCCCCTCATGTGTTCAGCGTACAAGGGATCGTCCCAATTGTGTTCGGCATAGACGATGCGCGCCCACGTCGGCGACAGAACCGAAAGCAGCTAATATCAGCGTTTGTTGACAAGATTGCCGAACTGAACCCGGAGCTCGTCACCTTCAATGGCAACACGGACGGCTTATCATCGAGCGTATCGCTGGCAAGGATTTTACGACACTCGCAAATATTGGACAGATGAGGGAGCTATGCCGCGTCAAAGCAAAGGTGCCCGATAGGGCACGAATGCAGTCCCAGACTCATAACCGGCAAATCAATGCTGCAACAGCACCATCGAGATCGCCGGCACGTAAGTAATGATCATGAGCGCCACGAAATTGAGCAGCAAGAACGGTAAGACGCCGACATAGATACGGCTCAACGGAGCATCGAATATTGCTTGCGATGAAAATAGATTAAGCCCGAACGGCGGCGTGTACATGCCCAGGCTGAGATTGACGGCAACGATGATGCCAAAATGAATTGCATTCACGCCAACGCCGCGAACCACCGGCAAGAGCAACGGGGTGAGGATGAGAATCGCGGCGGGCGGCTCAAGAAAGCTTCCCGCCAATAACAGCCCGAGGTTCAGGCAGAGCAGCAGCTCCCACTTCGGCATATTCAGTGCATTGATGGCGCCGACGATCTGTTGTGGAATCCCGCTGGTCGTCAGCAGCCAGGAATAGATGCCGGCAGAGGTCACGATGAGCAGGATTTGCGAAATAAGATAGGCCGAGGCGAGCAGAATGCGCCAAAATCCCGTGAGATCGACTTCGCGGTAGATCACCATGGTCACGAACAACGAGTACACCACGGCAACGCCGGCGGCTTCCGTCGGCGTGAACACGCCGCCATAGATGCCGCCGAAAATTACCGCGAGCGACCCGATCGACCAGCTCGCCTCCTTACTGGTCTTCCATATCGTTTGCCAATGTGCGCTGGTGCCGAGCGGCACGCGCTTAACTCTGGCGTAGCCCATAACGTAGGCTGCATCGATAAGTCCGATCAGAATGCTGGGCAGAATGCCGGCGGTGAACAGAAGGACGGCGGATTGCTCCGCCGAGACGGCGTAGAGGATCATCGCGATCGAGGGCGGGATCACGACGGCGATGGCGCCGGACGAGGCGATGAGGCCGACGGCGAAACGCTCGTTGTAGCCACCGGCTTTCAGCGCCGGATAGATCATGCGGCCCATCGCGACCACCGTGCCGACCGCGGTATGCGACATCGCGCCGAACAGTTCGGAAGCCGCGACCGTGGTTACGGCGAGCGAGCCGCGCACGCCGCCGACCATCGCCATCACCATGGCAATAATCCGCCGCGCGATGCCGCCTTGCGCCATGATCTCACCGGCGAGGACGAAAAATGGCACCGCAAGCAGCGGGAAGTTATCCAGGCTGCCAAACATCGAAGTCTGGATTGCTTCGGTAGGAACGTCGGCAACCGTGAGAACAGCGACGATCGAGGTGACCAGCAGAATGATAAAAATCGGAAAGCCCAGGACAAGCAGTGCCGCCGGCAGGCCAAAGAAAACGAGATAGGCCATCGTGGCAGGCTCCTACTGTGATGGCTCGGCGCGCGATGGCGAGCCGCGCCGCGACCGCGTAAGAAGCCGCATTGCTACTAAAAGACCCATCAAGCTGTAGCCGAGCGGCACCATCATCTGCGGAATAAAGAGCGGAAAGTTCGCCGCCTGGCTTCGCTGATCGAAGGCAGCGAGCTGAGATATGACCGGCCAGGCAAAGACCGTGACGGCCACGGCTGTCGCGATCATCACGAGTTCAGAAAATATATCGATCAGTTCACGCAGCTTTGGCGGCAATACCGCCAGCACGACATCCATTCGGATTTGACGTCCCTCCCAGGCTACGGCGCAACAGCCGGTAAACACGCAGCCCACCATGAGAAACAGCATGATTTCTTCGGCCCAAGGGATCGACACACTGAAGAAGTACCGGCCGACAATGTTGACGAAATTGATGCCGACGCTGGCGATCAGAAATAGCGCCGCCGCCGTCCGCGTGATGGTAAGGAGGCCACGAACGCCTGTGATTATGCAATCAAGCACGAGCGAGTCTCGAAATGGAATGCAAAGCGGACCGGTGCGCCAGGAGGCTAACTCACTGCGCTCGAACGCAAACGCGCCTGCTCACTGCGTAGCCCCCTGCGCGGTCCGTTTGGCCGCCTCCGCTACAATCTCATAGGCATCGTGGAGCCCAGGCTTTGGCCGCGATACGTCCTCGCCGACGCTGGCGATAGTCTGCATGAACTTCGCTTGATCCGCCGGCGACAAGCTGATGAGTTCGCCGCCGCTGGCGGTCCATGTTTCGCGCGCTTTGTTGAACAGTGCGAGCGCAGCTGCATTGATCGCTACGCTCTCGGCGGCGGCGTCTTTGTCGATGACCTTCTGCAAGTCCGGCGGCAGTGAATCGTACCAAGTCTTGCTGATCTCGATCATCAGGAAGATCGCGGGCTGGTTGATCTCCGTGATGTATTTTGCGGCATCCTGGTAGTGAAAAGCGGAGAACACGGTGATGCCGGCAATCGCGCCGTCGATCGCGCCCTGCTGGAGCGCAGGCAGGACGTCGCCAAGGGTCATCGCGACTGGCGTCGCGCCCAATCGCTTGAGCGCTTCGGATTGGAAGTCGGACGCAAATATGCGGATCTTCTTGCCCTTGAAATCCGCCAAGTTTCGCATCGGCGACTTTGACGCGAGCGAGTCCGGTTGCACCATGAACATTCCGGCGCCGTGCAGTCCCTTATTGGCGCCAAGGCCGAGCATCAGTTTGAGCACGGCCGGATCGGCGGCGAGGCGCTGGCCATGCTCCAGCGAGTTAACCAGGCCGGGCGCGGCCATGACTTCGAAACGCTCATCGACGCCGACAAAAAACTCCGGCGGAACGACCGCGACCTGGATGGCACCGAACTGCACGCCTTCGATTTGTCGTGGGATCGAGCCTAACTGGCTGGCGGGATAAACCTCGCCTTTGATTCTGCCGCCGGAGTCGCGCTCGACCGCGGCGGCAAAATTCTTGGCGAGTAGATGCGGGCCGTCGTTGATGGTCGGTGTCGTTATTTTCATCACATAAGTTTTGTCCTGCGCTTTATCCTGCGCATGTGCCGCCCCCGAACAGAAAGCGAGCGACAGCGCAAAGCCGCCCGCGATGGCGCGCGTCAGACGATAGGAGTCCATCAATCGCATAGCTTCCCCCCTGCGGGGCTTCCGCCGCCCTAACGGGTGCGTTGCGCCGCCTCGCTGATAATATGATAGGCACTATGAAGCTCTGGCTTGGTAGCGGAAACGTCTTCGCCAACGCTTGCCAGCGCGTTGACCATCGCCGACTGCTCCTGCGCCGGCAAGCTAATCAGTTCGCCGCCGCCGGAAATCCAGTCCCGCCTCGCCTTGGCGTTGAAATCGACCACCCACGAATTGATGTTCACCGACTCAGCGCTCGCAGCTCTGTCCACGATCTCCCGTAAGTCCGCCGGCAAGCCGTCGTACCATTTTTTGCTGATTTCGACGATCCCAAAGATGACAGGTTGGCCGATCTCGGTGACATATTTCGCCGCGTCCTGATAATGCATCGTGGCAAACACTGTGGTGCCGGCGATGGCGCCATCGAGGATATTATCCTGCAGCGCCGGCAGCACTTCGCCGAGTGTCATGGGTTTTGGCGTAGCGCCGATGCGCTGCAGCGCCTCTTTTTGGAATTGAGAAGCGAAAATTCTAATCTTTTTTCCCTTGAAATCGTTGAGATGACGGATGGGCTTAATGGCGACCACGGCAGACGGGGTAACCATGAACAGGCCGACGCCGTGAAGTCACTTGTCGGCGCCGAGTGCGAGCATCAACTGCTTGACGGCCGGGTCGGCGGCCACGCCTTGTCCGTTCTTGGTCGAAGCAACGAGACCCGGCGCCGCCAGAAGCTCGAAGCGCTCATCGATGCCGGCTAAAAATTCGGGCGGAACGACGATGCCCTGGATCGCACCGAACTGAACACCCTCGGCTTGGCGCTGGGTCGAACCCAATTGGCTGACCGGATAAATCTCGACCTTAATGCGGCCGCCGGAATCTTTTTCGACAGCAGCCGCATAGTTTTTGGCGAATTGGTGCAAGGCGTCATTGATGGTGGCAAGCGCTATTTTCATCACGTAGGGTTTATCGCCGGGCTGGTCCTGCGCGGCGAGCGCACTCGATCGCGGCGCCAGCAAGATCAAGAGCGCAACAAGGACCGTTCGCGCTGCCGTTTTACTCGGCGTGGCGAACATCGGAGTTTTCCGGGAGCTATTCATTCACTCCACACGCGCCCGTGCGTGGGGACGTTCGATTACTGCTTGGCGGCTTGCTGCGCCCGCGCGGCGGCGTCGGTGACAACTTTATAAGCTGCCGCGAGCTGGGGGTTGGATTTCGACACATCCGCCCCGACGCTCGAAATTGTCTTTAAAAATATAGTCTGCTCTTCCACGGGCAGCATGATTTCCTCGCCGCCGCTCGCGGTATAAGCGGCTTCCGATTTACTCCGCAAATCGGCGGCGATCGGACGGATTGCTGCGGATTCCTGCAACGCATCCCGTTCGATGATCTGTTGCAAATCTTTGGGCAAGCTGTCGAACCACTTCTTATTGACCTCGGCGATGATGAAAATGGCAGGCTGGTTCGTCATGGTCACGTATTTTGCCGCATCGACAAAATGCATGTGTGCGACCGGGCCCATTCCGGTGATCGCACCGTCGATGGCGCCCTGTTGGATCGCCGGCAGTACATCGCCGAGCGTCATGGCGACGGGCGTCACGCCCAGGCGCTCAAACGCCTCGCTTTGAAATTTCGACGCGAAAATTCTGATCTTTTTGCCTTTAAAATCGCCGATATGGCGGATTGGATTCTTGGCAACGACGTCCGCCTGATCCGCCATGAATATGCCGACACCGTGCAAGCCTTTATCGGCGCCGAGGCTCAGCATCAGGTTGCGGACCTCCGGATCGGCAACGACGTTCTGGCCTTGCGCCAGCGAACTGACCAGCCCAGGTGCGGCCAGTACCTCGAAGCGCTGATCGAGCCCAACCATGAATTCCGGCGGAACGACTTCACATTGAATCGCTCCAAATTGCGTGCCCTCGATCTGCCGCGGGATGGCGCCGAGCTGACTTGCCGGATAAACTTCGACTTTGATGCGGCCGCCGGAGTCCCTTTCCACGGCCGCGCCGAAATTCCTGGCATAGGTGTCGGGAACATCGTTGATCGTGGGCGTCGAAATCTTCATCACATAAGTGCCGCCACCGGCTTTGTCTTGCGCCGCCGCCGTATGCGGCAGGAGCGTCACTGAAGCGGCCAGTGCACCGGCGCCGAGGATTAAACGTGCAAAATCGGAATTCTTTATTGCGTGCATGTTGTCCTCCCTCTCGCTCTTCGGCGCAGCCGCATCGAGGCGGCAGTTTTTCCAGTGAGGTCCTGCACGGGCCCTCCATCACTGCTTGGCCGGCTCCACTACGCCGGCAAAATTCGGCACTGCCTCGCGCAACACGCCGTAGATTGCGGCGCGCTCGCCAGCGTCAAGATCATGCTTGAGTTTAGCGAGCCAGCTCTCGACCATTTCGATAGAAGGGCAAACCGGCGCGGCGGCGACCACGCCTTCGATTCCGATTTCAGAAGTCGGCTCCTCGTGCGCGAACAGAATTTCGTTCAGCCGTTCGCCTGGCCGAATGCCGATGAAAACGATATCGACATCCCGGCCCGGCTCGAGGCCGCTAAGGCGAATCATCTGTTCTGCAAGATCGACGATTTTGACGGGCTGACCCATGTTCAGCACATAAACCGACGTGCTCGAATGCGCCGTGCTGAACGCGTGGCTCGCCGCGGTTATGACGAGGTCGCAAGCTTCGCGGATCGTCATAAAATAACGCACCATATCCGGATGCGTCACGGTGACCGGCCCGCCCGCTTCGATCTGGGCCTTGAATTTCGGCACGACCGAACCGTTCGAGGCCAGCACGTTACC
>JBASAH010000177.1:0-6473 GCA_049650505.1 Xanthobacteraceae bacterium | reverse complement strand
CGGCAGACCCGCGATAACGGCAGCGCGCGACACGCGGCAAGCGACCCATTGCGCGGATGACGCGTTCAAACAGCTAGGCCTCGACGATGCCTGGCCGGCCGCCCTCCACGGCGAAGGTTCTAAACGTGGCAATTGTCGCCTTTGGATCATGCGCATCGGAGACCACGCGCATGCGCGCCTGCATCTGCTCCGGCAAGAGATCGACGACAATATAGCCGCGCCGCCGGCTATCGAAGAAATGCACATGGGGATTATCCGGCAGCGCCCGCGCAATCGGATCGTATGGCGGCCCGTAGGACGAAATTGAGGTGCCGACCAATTCGGTGGCGACTACAGGAGAGGACTGATTGTCAAAGTCGAGCCTCAGATCATTGGCGAAGAAGGAATGAAGGTCGCCGGAAATGACGACGGGATTGGAAACATTGCTGTCGTGGATGTGCGCCAACAGCCGCTGGCGATTGGCCGGGTAGCCATTCCAATCGTCGGTCGAAAACGAATCGACGCCGTCTCGTTTTATTCGGAGCTGCGCCATCAGGACATCCTGCGCGATTAAATTCCATCGCGCTGTGCTATGCGCGAGCCCAGCATAAAGCCATGCTTCCTGGTCAAAGCCCATCATGGTGCGGCCGGCCGCAAGCCGCTCCGGACAGCTGGCATTGGTTTCCAAATGAGAGCCGCCCTTGTTTGGCGGAGCGTAACAGTCCTCGCGCGAGCGGTATTGACGGCCATCGATGACGGAAATTTCGATGAGATCGCCGAAGGTGAAGCGATCATAGATTCGCATCAACGGACCGTCGGGCCGCGACAGGATCGGGCGCACCGGCATGTGTTCGTAGAAGGCCCGATAGGCCGCGGCGCGCCGGATCAAGAATTGCTCTGGATCGTCGAAAGTTTCCGACCATTTATCGGCATAGTCGTTCTGCACTTCGTGATCGTCCCAGGTGACGATTGCCGGAACCTGTGCATGCAGATCTTGCAGAGCCGGATCGAGCCGATATTGCGCATAGCGATTGCGGTAGGTCGGCAGCGTCGCGGCCTCGATGCCATCGCTATGCCGGCGCACAATCGGGCGGTGTTGCTCGATGGTCTCGTAGATATAGTCGCCGAGGAACAGGACGAAGTCGGGATTTTCGCCGGTTAGACGCCGGTACGCCGAGAAATATCCGTGCTCGTAATTGGAGCAGGAAACAAAACCGAATCGCACTTTGCGCAATGCCGATCCCACCGACGGCAACGTGATCGCGCGTCCGATCGCACTTACGGCATCGCCACTGAGGAAGCGGTACCAATAGGAGCGGCCGGGCTGGAGGTCGGTGACATCGAGATGCACCGAATAGGCGAAGGTCTGTTCCGCCGTCGCGCTGCCGTGACGCACGATTTCCGTCATGCTGGGATCGGTTGCGATCTCATAGCGCAGCGTCACGTCGGCGCCGCTCATTCCGCCTGGAGTTTCTGGATTGCTCGACAGCGGTTCGGGCGCGAGCCGGGTCCATAAGACGAAACCATCGGCGCGCGGCGCGCCGGAGGCAACGCCGAGGCTGAATGGGTTGCCGGTCTGCCAGCTTTGCGCCGCCGCAATGCGTATCACGCCTGGCGCCGCAACAGTGCCCAAACCGGCGCCGGCGCCGGCAATTAACTGCCGCCGGCTGACGCGCTTAGAAAAAATCCGATTTTGCATTCTAGGCGCCTGTGCGATTGCAATTGCTCAACATATTGGCTGATTTTTATGACATTCTGACGCCAGCAATTGCTGAACGATCGAACCGAACCAGAGCATGAATAGCGCCAAACCCGAACAGCGAAAAGAAACCGCGCAAACCTGGTTCGAGGCGTTGCGCGACCGACTTTTGGTGGCCTTGGAAGGAGTGGAAGACGCGCTGCCGGCGGGCGCGCCTTTGAGCGATCGCCCGGCGGGACGATTTAAGCGCACGGCGTGGCAACGTACCGACCATACCGGCGCGCAACCGATCTCGGGTTTACCCGAGATCGGCAATGCAAATGCTGGGCCGGCAGGCGCCGGCCTAGGCGGCGGCGTGATGGCAATGATGCAAGGGCGCGTGTTCGAAAAGGTCGGCGTCCACGTTTCTACGGTGTTTGGCGAATTCGCCCCGGAATTCCGCAATGAAATCCCCGGCGCCGCCGACGATCCGCGGTTTTATGCCAGCGGCATTTCGCTGATCGCCCATCCGCATAATCCCCATGTGCCGGCGGCCCATATGAACACGCGCTATGTCGTCACGACGAAATCCTGGTTCGGCGGCGGCGCCGACCTCACCCCCGTGCTTGAGCGCCGACGTGGCCAGGAGGATCCCGACGCAATTGCCTTTCACGGCGCGATGAGAGCCGCTTGCGACGCTCATTCCCGCGTCGCGCACTACGACAAGTTCAAAAAGTGGTGCGACGAATATTTTTATCTCAAACACCGCGGCGAAATGCGTGGCATCGGCGGCATTTTCTACGATTGGCTCGACAGTGGCGATTTCGCCGCCGATTTTGGCTTCACTCAAGAAGTCGGCCGCGCCTTCCTCGATATCTATCCCGAACTGGTGCGCAGGAATTTCGCCAAGCCATGGAGCGAAGCGGAGCGCGAGGAACAGCTTGTGCGGCGCGGCCGCTATGTCGAATTCAATTTGCTTTACGACCGCGGCACGATTTTTGGGTTGCGGACCGGCGGCAATGTGGAGTCGATCCTGTCGTCGATGCCGCCAGTGGTGAAATGGCCGTGACGCCGCTGCAGAAGTGCAACGTCATCATCTGAACGCGCCTAAGATCATCATGCTGCCGCCGACAATGACCACCGCATCAAGCATCACGGTATGGACGTGAACGGGCAGGCGCTCGACGATAAGCTTCGCCAAAAACGTGCAGGGAAACGCGACCACGCCGATCAAGAGCGCGATCACGACCACGCTCGTTGTCAGCACGCCGGCAGCGCCGAATACGGCAATCTTGACGATGCCCATGCCAAGCGACACCGCCGCATCGGTGGCAATCACGGCCGCGCCTTCGAGGCCCGTCGCCATTAGCAGCGAGAGCAAGATGACGCCGGCGCCCGTGGTGCCGCCGACCACGATCCCCCACCCCGCAGCCGCGGTGAAATAGGCTTTCTCGCCAAGCTTATGACCGCGGCGCTTGAGGATGCGGCGCAGCGGCACGGTGGCGATCAAGGTCGAGCCAATCACGAGCGCCGCGCCGCGGCCGGTCAAGAGCGTATATAACCAGGCGCCCAGGATGCAGGTTGGCAGCGCCGCGATCAGCGCAATGACGGCGCGGCGGGCATCGAGCGAGCGGCGGAACGCCGCCACCCGCGCAGTATTGGTGAACATCGCCGAGATCGCGATGATCGGCACGACTGGCGCGGCGCCCACGATCGGCACCAGGACGAGCGGCATAAGCGCGCCGGTGCCATAGCCCGCGACGCCGCCAGTGACAGCGGAGACCGCCGCCAGCGCGGCGATCAGTACAAGTTCTGCAAGCGAGACGTCCGGGAGAAGCAAAGCGGATTCAGCCGTTGACTAATACAGTGGATTTGAAGTTCCTACAGACGCCGTGGACGACGGAAGAACTGCAGGGGAGCTAGGCATGGACCTTGGAATCGCCGGCCGCAAGGCAATCGTTTGCGCTTCGAGCCGGGGCCTCGGCTATGCCTGCGCCAAGGCGCTGGCGCAAGCTGGCTGCGAGGTGGTGATCAACGGCCGCAATCAAGAACAGCTTGGCGCCGCGGCCGCCGAACTGAAAAAAACGACCGGCGCCAAGATCGTCGCGGTGACGGCCGATGTCGCGTCGGCCGATGGCCAGAAGGCTTTATTCGCCGCCTGCCCCGAGCCCGATATTCTGGTCAACAACAATGCCGGCCCGCCGCCGCGCGATTTCCGCGAGCTCGACCGGCAGAAGCTGCTCGACGGCGTGATCGCGAACATGGTCGTCGCCATCGAGCTCACGCAAAGGGTGATCGATCCGATGGTCGCAAAAAAATTCGGCCGCATCGTCAATATCACCTCGGGATCGGTAAAAATGCCGCTCGCCGGACTCGATCTTTCATCCGGCGCGCGGGCCGGCCTCACCGCGTTCCTGGCTGGCGTTGCCCGCTCGGTCGCCGCCGCCAACGTCACCATCAATTTCATGCTGCCTGGAGTTTTCGCGACCGACCGGCTACGCACTTACCTCGAGACAATGGCGAAAAAGAAAGGATTGAGCGCCGAGGCCGCGCTTGCCGAGCGCGTCGCGACCGTGCCGGCGCGGCGTGTCGGACAGCCTGACGAATTCGGCGCGACTTGCGCATTCCTGTGCTCGGCCCAGGCTGGCTATATTACCGGACAGAATATTCTCATCGACGGTGGAGCTTTCCCTGGCGCGTTCTAAAGAAAAAGTCGTGAGGTAAAATCAAATCAGTGCCGAGCCCTCCATCTGTTCCCTCCCCCCTTGAGGGGGAGGGCTAGGGAGGGGGGTGTTTTTGGCGACGTCCCTGAGTAAAGCACCCCCACCCCTACCCCTCCCCACAAGGGAGAGGGGTACAAGTTTAAGGAGATCAGTATGAAGCTCGTCCGTTATGGCGCACCAGGCCGCGAAAAGCCCGGCATGATCGACGCCGAAGGCCGCATCCGCGACCTTTCCAAAATCGTTCCCGACATTGCCGGCGACGCGCTCTCATCCAAGAGCCTCAACAAGCTGCGCAAGCTTAAGCCGGAGAAGCTGCCGCTCGTTCGCGGCAATCCGCGCATCGGGCCGTGCGTCGGCAAGGTGAGCAATTTCATCGCCATCGGCTTGAACTATTCCGACCATGCCGCCGAAGCCGGCATGCCGATCCCAAAAGAACCGATCATCTTCAACAAGGCGCCGTCGTGCATCTGCGGCCCGAATGACGATACGATTACTCCGAAGGATTCTTCCAAGCTCGACTGGGAGGTCGAGCTCGGCATCGTCATCGGCAGCCGTGCGCGCTATCTGAGCAAACAGAACGCGCTCGACGTGGTCGCCGGCTATTGTCTCGCCAACGACGTTTCCGAGCGCGTGTTTCAGATCGAGCGCGCCGGGCAATGGACCAAGGGCAAAGGCTGCGAGAGTTTCGGTCCGCTCGGGCCCTGGCTTGTCACCAGGGACGAAATCAAGGATCCGCAAAAGCTCGACATGTGGCTCGACGTCAACGGTGAGAAGCGCCAGCGCGGCAATACCTCGACCATGATCTTCGATTGCCGGCACATCGTCTGGGCATGCTCGCAATATTTCGTCATGGAGCCCGGCGACGTCATCATCACCGGCACGCCGCCCGGCGTCGGGCTTGGCATGAAGCCCGAACCGAAATTCCTCAAGGCCGGCGATGTCGTCACGCTCGGCATCGAGGGCTTGGGCGAGCAACGGCAGAAGGTCGTGAAGTTTAAGATGTAGGGCTCGCAAGGCGAGCTGCTACAAACTCGTCACCCGCGGGCCTGACCCGCGGGTCTATAGTGGCTCTCCGCAGGTTCGGCTGCGCAGCATGGATCGCCGGGTCAAGCCCGGCAATGACGCGCGATGTCATTAATCACCCCTCCCTTGCCGCCAGCACGGCTTCGGTGGAGATGCGCGACCAGGCCGCGACTTTGTCGCGGAACGCGATGTAGGACGCGTGCACTTTGGCCGCGCCCGGACTTTTGCCCGCGAATTCGCCGAGCACATCTTTGGCCTGCGTGCGCGCGGCGCCGATCAGATCCGCCGGGAAGGCGCGTAGCTTTACATTGTCCTGCGTCGTGAGCACGGCGAGCGCTTCAATATTGAGCCGTTCCATTTCGGCAAGCGCAAAGGAAGCTTCCGCCGCGCAGGCATGCGCCACGATCGCCTGCAGCTCGCGGTCGAGCACCTGCCAGGCCTTTAGCGATACGATGCACTCGCCGGTGCCATTCGGCTTGTTGAAGCCGGGGCTGTAATAAAGCGGCGCGTAGCGATAGAGCCCGAGCGCAATATCGGAGCCCGGTCCGACGAATTCGGCGCCGTCGATCAGGCCCGATTGCAGCGAGACCAGAATTTCACCGGGCGCGGTGGTCTGCGGAATGCCGCCGAGGCGGCGATAGACTTCACCGCCAAGTCCGAGCGAGCGGATTTTCAGCCCGCGCACATCGTCGCGGCTTTTGATCTCGCGGCGAAACCAGCCGCCCATGCATGTGCCGGTGTTGCCGGCCATGAACGGCTTCACGCCGAATGGGGCATAGAGCTCATCCCATAAAGCCTGACCGCCGCCGGCATCGATCCAGGCAACATGTTCGTTCGGCAGGAGCCCGAACGGCACTGTTGTAAAGAAGGCGGCGGCCGGCTCCTTGCCCTGCCAATAGAATGCGGCGGTATGCCCCATCTCGGCGACGCCGGAGCCAACGGCGTCGAGCACTTCTAACGCCGGAACCACCTCGCCCGCCGCCGAGACGGTGATTTCAAGCCGGCCGCCGGACAGCGTGCCGATCCGCTCGGCGACGCGCTCCGCCGACATGCCGGGGCCGGGCAAGCGC